>CAIVKT010000664.1 GCA_903906615.1 uncultured Bacteroidota bacterium
AGGCAAAAAGCATCGCAGGCAATAAAAATATAAATATACTGGTCAATATGCCGTTGGTCACCAGCGACGTATGTATAAGATCCAGGGGGCTACTGCTGTTAAATGATACGAGTTGCTCTAAAGTGTAGTTGGTGAAATTGGCTACATAATATAAGGTAGCATAACGCCCCACGCCGATCATAGTAATGATAGTAAGCAGGAAAAGCAGCAACTGCATAGCCCAGGGGTAAGCGCGGAAATGCTCAATACGAAAAAAACGCTTCATTATTAACAGTAATTAACCGCAAATGTAGCCTAAACACACAGATTGGCTCCATATTTGCACCTCTTAAGTAGCTCAGACGGGGCTACCTTCGTTAAAATCAGCGATTTTTAACGCCCGCATTAGCTTAGCATTATATTTTTATTTATTTTTGCAGACTATTATTATTGTGCATGGGAGAGATACCGGCGGGGCCGCTATTAAGTCAGATAAACACACCGGACGACCTTAAAAAGCTCGGTAAAGACCAGTTGCAACAGGTTTGTGACGAGCTGCGCCAGTTTATTATAGACTGTGTGAGCGTTCATGGCGGGCATTTTGGCGCCAGCCTGGGCGTGGTAGAGCTGACTGTGGCCCTCCATTATGCCTTCAATACCCCTTACGACCAGTTGGTGTGGGATGTGGGCCACCAGGCCTACGGCCACAAGATACTTACCGGCAGGCGGCAGGTTTTTCATACCAACCGCAAATATGGCGGCATCAGCGGTTTCCCCAAGCGCAGCGAGAGCATCTACGATACTTTTGGCGTAGGGCATTCTTCTACTTCTATATCGGCGGCGTTGGGCATGGCGGTGGCATCCAAGTACAAGGGCGAGCATGAGCGCCAGCACATAGCCGTGATAGGCGATGGGGCTATGACGGCGGGGCTGCCGTTTGAGGCGCTCAATCATGCAGGCGTAAGCGGGGCCAATGTACTCATTGTACTCAATGACAACAATATGTCTATTGACCCTAATGTAGGCGCACTTAAAGAATACCTGACCGACATTACCACCTCTCATTCCTACAACCGCTTCCGCGATGATGTATGGAAAGTGCTGGGCAAGCTGCCTACCAAGGATTTTCAGAAGCTGGCATCGAAGGTGGAGGCAGGCATAAAGGGTGTGGTATCCAAAAGCAGTAACCTGTTCGAGGCGCTGGGCCTGCGCTATTTTGGCCCTATAGATGGCCACAACATTACCAAGCTTACGGAAACGCTGAAGGGCCTGCGGGACATACCCGGCCCCAAGTTGCTGCATATAAAAACAGTAAAGGGCAAGGGCTACGACCTGGCGGAGAAAGACCAGACCCTGTGGCATGCCCCCGGCACATTCGATAAGATAACCGGTAAGATCAATAAGAAGATCATCACCATACCCGAGCCGCCTAAGTACCAGGATGTATTCGGGCATACGCTGGTGGAGCTGGCCGAAAAGAACCCGCTCATTATGGGCATTACCCCGGCCATGCCGTCTGGTAGTTCTATGAAGTTTATGATGGACCTCATGCCCGACCGCGCCATCGATGTAGGCATAGCCGAGCAACATGCGGTAACGCTGAGCGCCGGCATGGCCACACAGGGCCTCACCGTATTCTGCAATATATACAGCAGCTTCATGCAGCGCGGCTACGATATGGTGGTACACGATGTGGCTATACAGAAGCTGCCCGTTATCTTCTGCCTCGACCGTGCAGGCCTGGTGGGCGATGATGGCCCCACGCACCACGGTGCCTACGATATAGCCTTTATGCGCTGTATACCCAACATGATCGTGAGCGCGCCGATGAACGAATCTGAATTGCGCAACCTCATGTACACCGCGCAGCTACCCGATAATAAATTCCCCTACGTGATCCGCTACCCACGCGGGCAGGGTGTGATGCCGCAATGGCGCACACCATTTGAGAAGATAGAAACCGGAACCGGCCGCAAAATATGCGACGGGCAGGAAGTGGCTATACTCACCCTTGGTCACCCCGGCAACTTTGCCGTAGCAGCCTGCAAGCTACTGGCTACAGACGACCTGTACCCTGCCCACTACGATATGCGCTTTGTGAAGCCGCTGGATGAAGCTATGCTGCACGAAGTAGCACAGAAATACACTAAGATCATAACCGTAGAAGACGGCACCATAGTAGGCGGCTTTGGCAGCGCCATACTCGAGTTCATGGCCGCACACAACTACACGCCCGAAGTAAAGATCCTCGGCATACCCGACCGTATAGTAGAGCACGGCAAGCCCGAAGAGCTGCACAAAGAATGTGGCTATGATGCCCTGGCCATAGCAGATGCGGTGCGCGAAATGGCACACACTAAGATACTCGCTGAGATCATTTAGAATAAACAGCAAATAGTAATAAACACCAGTAGCCCCGGCCTTCAGGCCGGGGTTTATTATGAAATAACAATGGCTTTAGCCGAAACGCTCGCGAGGATATAGCCAGAAGGACAGTAGATGAAGTAAAACCTCGCTATTGATTTTTACAATACATTTGTAATAGACCATCAGCATACCCTAAACTGAACCGCATGAACCCCATCACAAAATATTTAGCCATATCAGTCCTGTCAGGTATCATTGCATTTGCAGCATGTAAGAAAAGCAGTAGCAGCACGGTAGTACCCGATGCCAGTGATTTTTCTGCGATCTCGCCATACGCCTATATGGTAGGAGGGAAGGGTGATATAGAGGTCACGTCCACCTCTCTTGCCTCCGGCACTTACACGGTCAAATATCATTACAGGGATACTGCTACA
This sequence comes from uncultured Bacteroidota bacterium, assembly GCA_903906615.1. Classification (GTDB taxonomy): domain Bacteria; phylum Bacteroidota; class Bacteroidia; order Chitinophagales; family Chitinophagaceae; genus Nemorincola. The sequence continues at coordinate 2,781 of CAIVKT010000664.1, forward strand.
GAGCAATCGGCAACGCTGGTGATGGCCAGCCATACGGGCAATTTTCAAACGCCGGTGCTGTGGCGTGGCGAAGGGGCTACTTATGTCACTATTGATTCCATAATTAATTCAATAGGTAGTGCTGTCATTACCACCAACAACATTGTTACGCTGCTGGATAGCAACGGAGTGGTTACGTGTAATTTTGGCACCACCACCTTGCGGGGAGTTTACGTTGCGGCAGACATCATCTCGAACGATGTGATCGTTGACAACTATTTTTATGTACCCGGCAATCACGCGCATACCGACATTTACATGCAGATAGTTAACTACACCGCGCCGGGAACGTACACATTAGCCTCCGGGAATTTTGACAAAGTAGTTTTTGCTGATTCTTCCTATTATGGAGTTGCGGGGGCTTATGTAATAGATACAGGGTCTTATGGTACGCTTACTATAACCTCAGTTTCGCCCTTATTCGCAGGTAGCTATTCTTTCACCTGCAAGGATTCAGCAAAAGTCACCGGCACATTTAGTGGCATACTGCCTTAGGCTAGAAATTCTCAACCGCAAAATAAATATTATGTCTAATCTTGCGAAATTTGATGATATAGAAAATAAAATTATTGACCTGAGAAACCTCAAAGTTATCTTGGATACTGACGTGGCTATTCTTTATGGTGTAGAAACGCGTGATATAAACAAGTCGGTTAAAAATAACCCGGAGAAATTTCCCGCAGGATACATTTTCGAATTGACGAAGGACGAGAAGAAAGAGGTGGTGGAAAATTTCCACCACCTCGAAAAACTTAAATTTTCACCTCAGCTGCCCAAAGCATTTACCGAAAAAGGCTTATATATGCTGGCTACCATACTGAAAGGGGATATAGCTACTCAGACAACTCTTGCAATAATAGAAACATATTCCCGGATAAAGCACCTTTCCCGAAACATTAAGGAATTATCTGCGGAAAATGATGAGCAAAAAAAGCAAACGCTCATGCAAAAAAGCGGAGAGATCATTGCCGAAATGCTGGAAGACGATCTGAAAGTAACAGAAAAGGAAATAACCATTGAATTGAATTTTGCTGTTCTAAAATTCAAGCATACGATAAAGAAAAAATAGTACAACTCATCAATAGTTCCCTGGGGATTGAATTTCAAATTACTCGATTACAGAACACAGGGTTTTCCTACATTGAGTTCCCTCAAATCGCTTTCTACTTATGACTTTCGCGATTAAGATAACGCAACCAAACATTCCCCTTTAGGGTCGGGGTTTTTATTTCGTAAACTTATACCCTATCCCCCTTATCGAATGGAAGTGGCGTGGGTTGCGGCTGTCTTTCTCGAAGAACTTGCGGAAGTTGAGGATGAAGTTGTCTATGGTGCGGGTAGTAGGGTATACATTATACCCCCATACGATTTGCAATATCTGCTCGCGCGATACTACTTCGCCCTCATGCTCCACCAGTAGTTTCAGCAGGGCGGCTTCCTTCTTGCTCAGTTCCTGTGGCTTTTTATTTTTGTCCAGGCACTCGTGTGCAGCAAAGTCTATGCGGCCACTGTCGAATTCGTAAATGTCGCCCACAGCCTGTGGCTCTTTTATCTTCTTGTTCTTGGTGATCAATTTGTCCACGCGCAGCAGCAGTTCTTCCAGGTTAAAGGGTTTGGTGAGGTAGTCGTCACCGCCCTTCTTTAATCCTTCCACCCGGTCTGCCCCGCTGTTGCGTGCCGAGAGGAAAAGTATAGGTACATCGTTGTGCTGCATCCTGATGGTTTCGCAAACGGTAATGCCATCCATATCCGGCAGCATAATGTCGAGTACGATGAGGTCAAAATATTCGTTCTTTACCATCTTGATGACGGCAGGTCCGTTATCTACCGTGGTCACCTCGTAGCCTTCCAGTTCCAGGTTCAGCTTCAGCGCCTCGCGCAGGCTTTCTTCGTCTTCTGCTAC
>CAIVKT010000665.1 GCA_903906615.1 uncultured Bacteroidota bacterium
ACAGGAGGAATGATGAATGGATCGGGGCCCGGATCTATGATGTTCTCATTGATCAGGTAGCCTTTCAGCATCAGGGTGCGCTTTACCGGGCTTAGCGGATCATGCTCATTAAAAGTGAAACTGAGCGATGGCGCTACCTTGCTGTAGCCTGGGTATAGGTTCTTTGAGCCGTTATACACCTGGTTATTATCATGGAAGGTCTTGCCATCTGCCTGCAGCATTATCTCTTTAAACACATTCTCCGGGTACCAGAGGTAACCTATAGAGCCAGTGCCAACCAATGACTGCGTAGGGATGGAGTATAGGGGCGCAAACGCAAATCTGAAACGGTTCTCAGGTATGGTCAGGTCGTGGAATACCAGGCCGGGCATGATGCCATCGTACTGGTTGTAAGCCACCGCCGGGGAAATGAACAGCTTGTCTTTGTCCGACATATTCAACCCCACTATAGGTTTTATCTTCACGCCGAAGTGATGGAACAGTGCATTCCTGCGGTATTCGTTGTTGGTAGACTTGCCGTCTGGTATCACATCATCTACCCAAAGGCTATTCCAATCGGTGCCAGGCAGGGTGAGGGTGGTGGTGTGGTCAAAGGGTGCGCTCCAGGCACTTTCGCCCACCATGCTGTCTTTCTGGTAAGCGGCTATACGCAGCGGTGCCGTTACACCGGTATTGTTGCGCACAGTTACATCTGTATTGCCGCCATTGGTGCGGGCTTTGAGTATGGTATAGTCTATGCGCTTATCGGTAGTGAGTATATTGTCGAAGAACCAGCCTATGGGTTTTGTAGTATTTCTCTGCATGCAGGTGCGGAAGTCTTCTGGGTAGGGATGGTGGAAGTGCCAAGTGTCGTAATAGTCGTGCATGCCCTTTTCAAAATCCTCTTTACCCATGTATTGCTCCAGCCAGCGGAGCATGCCAGCCGTCTTGTAGTACACATCCAGCCCGTAGTTCAGCTTCTCAAAGTTGGCCGATGTTTGGTCTATGGCCTGGTCCTGGTGGGTAGCTACTTTCTCATAATATATAGCTGTTTCATCAAAGCCTATAGACGTGCCTTTGTGCACGGTATCCAACTCTTTCGATGTCTTTTGCTCATAAAAAGTATTGATGCCTTCATCCATCCAGGCGTGGTCGCGCTCATTGCTGCCCAGCATACCATAAAACCAGTTGTGGCCGGCCTCGTGTACTATGGTAGTGCGTAGCTGGCTGTTGGCGCTCTTGTCTATGATGGTTACGGTAGGGTACTCCATGCCGCCGCCCGCGTGCATATCGCCCAGCACGGCCTTTATGGTCTTGTATTGGTACGGGCCTACCCATTTGCCATAGTGCTTTACGGTTTCTTTCAGGTAGTCGGTGCTGTGCTTCCACGATTGTGTGTAGGAGGGCATAAAGGCGGTCCATGTGGTTACCACCTGGTTATTGCCCGGAGAAACCACCGTGTCTTTGCGCACCAGCCACCGCTTATCGGCAAACCATGCAAAGTCGTGTATGTTGTCCTCGTGGTAGTGCAGCGTCTTCATTTCCGTGGCACTTGCGGGAAAGGTGTCTCTGTGTGCCTTGATGGCGTTGCTGTCCGGTAGTGGTTTTGCCGCCAGGTCATCCAGCCATTTGTTCTCCTTTTCATCCAGCAGGTTGCCGCTGGCCATCACCACATAATTGGCGGGCAGGGTGATGCTGACATCATAAGAGCCATATTCGCTGAAAAATTCGCCCTGGTCGAGGTAAGAAATGGGGTGCCAGCCCTTCTGGTCATATACCGCCGGCTTAGGGAACCACTGGCTGATATAATAAGCCTGCCCGGTATGCCCCATGCGCGAGAATACAATAGGCACCTTTACCCTGAATGGGGTGGCTACCTTTACCTGCTTGCCCGGCAATAAGGGATGCTGGAGCTCTATGCGGGTTATATCCGGTGCATTCTCACTGCTGTTAGCTTCCGCGTTCAGCCCGTCTACCGTGAATTGCAGGCTGTCTATAAAGCCTTTGTCTGCTGGCTTGGAATAGTAAAATGTGCTGCTGCCATTCACCGCCTGCTGGCGCTCAAAGGGTGTATGGTCGTTCTTATAAGCATTCGGCCATAGATGCACATACAGGAAGTGCAGCGTATCGGGCGAGTTATTGGTATAG
>CAIVKT010000666.1 GCA_903906615.1 uncultured Bacteroidota bacterium
CCGTTTATATACCGTCCAGTGGCCTATCATCTGGTCTATACTGGTAACGGGCAGCGCCTTCTCTTCTTTTTCTATTACGATCAGCTTACCCGTGTCCGACAGGTCGGGGGCCAGCACATAGATGCCCGTATTATTGGTCAGCACCAGTACCGTGGGCCGTTTTATAGCTATCTTATAATTGGCAGTGCCAAAGTCCAATATACTGTCTTCGTCTATGGTATAGCCACCTCTATAAATGAATCCGTTCCTGTTGTGGTACGAGAAAGAATCCTTTTTCTTGAATTGTATATAAAGCGTATCTGCAAAGGTCACTATGGTCGAGTCCGGCTTCATCCTTTGCACCTCTCGCCACCGGCTCACAGGCAGCTTCACGTCTTTATGCTTATTACCGCAAAAAGCAATAACAGGCATCAACAACAACAATAGCAGCACCGGTATTTTTCTCATCTTATGTTCTCCCTCTTAAAAAGACGCTTTAGCGTAGCTTTGCAAAATAATCGTCTTTTTACAGATCCCGTTCTTTTTTAACAAAACTAATTTATCGTAGCTTCATATCAAATTATGGCAAACGAACAGTTACATATAACGCTCCTACAGCCCGATATAGTGTGGGAGGATAAAAAAACCAACCTGGAGCAATATACGTCAATGATCGCCGGGATCAGCGGCCCCAAAAATATTGTAACCCTTCCCGAGATGTTCACCACCGGTTTCAGCATGGCTCCCGAACGCCTCTCCGAAACTATGGACGGCCCATCTGTTCAGTGGATGGCCGATATGGCCTCTAAATACCGCTGCATACTCGCAGGCAGCCTCATAATAGAAGAGAATGGCAAATATTACAACCGTATGCTTTGGGTGCAGCCCGATGGCCACATATATACATACGATAAGCGCCACTTATTCGCTTTCGCCAAAGAAGACCAACATTATACCCCCGGCGACAGCCGCCTGATAGTACAGGTCAATGGGTGGCGCATCAACCTGCAGGTATGCTACGATCTCCGTTTCCCGGTATGGGCCCGCAACCAGGGCGATGAATATGATGTACTCCTCAATGTGGCCAACTGGCCGGAAGCGCGCATACTGGCCTGGAAAACCCTGCTACAGGCCCGCGCCATCGAAAATCAGTGTTTCGTAATAGGGGTGAACAGGGTAGGGCAAGATCCGAAGGGAAATAATTACACAGGGGCCAGCAGCGTTTTCGGCCCCCTCGGCCAGGTAATGTGGCAGCAGGAAGGACAGGCCATATGCCACACCATCACACTGGAGAAAGAACTGCTGCTCCAAACACGGGCAACCCTTCCTTTTCTAAATGATGCCGATAAATTCATGCTTTTATAAACACAGCCCACCGGGAACTGATATATCCCGTTTTATCAATATTGGTGCCGCACATCCCCGTTTTTTGTGTAGCTTCACTTACATTGCATACTGAATGAAAAAAGCGCTGAGCAGCCTATATTTTTTCTTACCGGTACAGCTACTGCTGCTGCACTTCCGTAAGTACCAGGTGCTGCTGGTCTTTTGGCTACTTCTTTATTTTGTTATCATCGGCACACTTGCTTCACACTTTGGTGCATCCTCTTTGTTCCTTGCCCCCGAGTACCTCGGCAAGATCAGTTTTGTCAGCATGTTCCTGCTGGGCTGCGCCATGTGTGTATTTATAATGACGTGGCACATCACTACATTCATTATCCACAGCAAGCGTATTCCCTACATGGGTGCCAACCGCCATGCCTTTGTGGTATACTGTATCAATAACTTCATCATCCCC
>CAIVKT010000667.1 GCA_903906615.1 uncultured Bacteroidota bacterium
CAATACTTAACACTCATTAATGTGTTTACCGTAGAGCCGGCCGATCAGCAAAGACTCATTGACCTGCTCACGCTGGCTACTGACAGCAGCGTAAGAAATATAACGGGATTTATTTCATCGAGCCTGCACCGAGGCATTGATGGCACTAAAGTAACGATGTATGCGCAATGGCGGAGCATAGAGGATTACCAGGCCATGCGTAACAATGCTACCGCATCACCCTACCTCGAAGAAGCGCTGAAGTTCGCTAAATTTGACATGGGTATGTATGAGGTCGTGGCTACTTTTTTGCCGGCAGAATAACGGAATATCTAACGGTAACGGTACGCATATTTTTCAGTAGCCCACAGTTGAAGCTGTGGGCTACTTGCGTTACTGATCTTGCATCCCTGCTTAATTCGTAAACACCATACGCTTTGATTGCAGCGCTTTACCATCTACCACCAATGTATAAATAAAAGTGCCGCTCATGTTGTAGCCATGTGAGTACTCTATTTCGTTAACACCTGCGTTAAGCGTGATGGGCGTACGGCTCACTTCCGTCCCATTCAGGTCCCGGATGAGGATATAAGCATTTTTATAGGCCACCTGCTCGTCTACCTTTACCGCTATGGTGGTGGCTTCATCTGCCGGGTTGGGCTTGTTTTGCAATAGCTCTATACCATTTGCTTGCGGCACCATGCCTACCGCATTCACCGTTGCTACCCGTTGCATGATCTCTTCTGAGAACAGGCTCTCTACCCCCGCGGTGTCTACAGCAGCCACACTCACTATATAATTGCCTGTGGGTACTATCAGGGTGTCGGCCAGGCCGGTAAACGTATACACAGAGTCCCAGTCGTTAGACGTGGTGCGCAGCCCTATCTTGTAGTGCATATACTCCGGGTGTGCTGTAATATTCACGATCAGGTTGCCGCCTGTGGTACTTAACGCCAAGTCGGGCGTTTGCGGGCCTACAGCCATCATGGCCATGGCATTGCCATTGATCACTATGTTTCTTGCGAGGTAATCGAAGTCTACATAAAAGGTGTCTATGATGCCATCATTATTCACGTCCACCCCCATGCTGTCAGCCGATGTGTGTTGCCGGTCTTTATACGTAGGGTCGGTAACATCGGCATTGCCATCTTCATTTTCAGAGGTCATGCGAATGGCTGTATAGCCCAGCTGGCGAAAGGGGATATGATCGCCGCCACGCCCGGTACGGTCTTCGGGTGTCATTACGTTAATGCCCATAGGCACATGCGCTACGGGCAATATGCGCTCGTTATACTGTAGTTTGGTGAAACGCGCGAACTGCTTGTGTGGCGAGTTGAACGAACCATAGGAGAACAAGCGCACATGTGTGCTGTCTATATCCTCAAAGCCGGGGCAACTGGGTGGCGATGAGGTATGGCCGCAGATGATGCCACCTACAATATCATTGTTCAGCACAGCCTTTATTTTTATGCCGTTATCTTTTGCGTATACCGCAAATGCCTGTCCGCCATACAGGCCCTGCTCTTCGCCTATCACCACCAGGAACACTATAGTATGGTTATAGCTGTATTTACTCATCACCCGCGCCAGTTCCAGCACCAGTGCCGTGCCGCTGCCATTATCGTTGATGCCCTGCGCTATGCAGGCAGTATCGCACACATCTTTGCAGCGGCTGTCTATATGCGCTTCTACTACTATCACCGATTTGTCCGCTGTATCCAGTCCCGGCAGCACGGCAAATATATTGCGGTGCTGCGGTATGCCGCAAATGGTGGTGTCGAATTGCAGGTAAGAGGGGAGTAGCCTGTGCTCATTGGCTGCACTATACTGCTGAAATTTATTATACACCCACCTGCGCGCGGCGCCTATGCCACGTGTGCCGGATGCAGTATCAGAGCCTGTATTGCGTGTCCCAAATGTAGTGAGCATATTCAGGTCAGCACGGAGCGAATCGGGCGATACAAGAGTGTTAAGCCCTTGACTGATGATCGTGGCATCTGTAATGATTGATGTGGCGTGATAAGCCCTCGGATCGTACTTGCCCAGCAGCACTTGCTGCACCTCCGGATCAGTACACACATTAACCACCTGCGCGTTTCCCACAAAATTACGGGTGAGTAGTGCGGCACATAAAAAGAGTAAGCGTGTTTTCATAAAAATGATTTGAGCCATGTGAAATTACACAATAAAGTGAATTGCTAATTGTCATTACTTTGCACCCGATGGAACACACCACCACACTACGGCCAATTACCAGCAATGACAATGCCGGCATAGCCCTCATCATCCGCAGCGTATTGGCCGAGTTTAAAGCCAACAAGCCCGGTACGGTTTATTACGACCCCACCACCGATGATCTCTATAGCCTATTCTCCCACCCAGGTTCGTGCTATTGGATACTGGAAATGGATGGCCATATAATGGGTGGCTCCGGCATATACCCCACAGATGGCCTGCCCGGTGGCTGCTGCGAGGTAGTGAAGCTATACCTGCTGCCCGAGGCACGGGGCAAAGGCTACGGCCGTATGCTAATACACAAATGTTTTGAAAGTGCGCGGCAACACGGCTACCAACAAGTGTATCTCGAAACCATGCCTGAACTAAAGATGGCCGTGGGCCTGTATGAGCAATGCGGGTTCGAATACCTGCAAGGCCCGCTCGGCAACTCCGGCCATTTCGGCTGCGATCTTTGGATGTTAAAAACACTGGTATAAAACTATAGGGAATTGGGTGTTATACCAATAAGACACCTATTTTAGGTGCAAATTTTTAGGAACGATTTTGTGCAACTCAAGGCCACCACATAGGCACATAGACCACATAGGCAGATGTAATTGAGCCTATGTGTACTTGCAATTTATGAGTAAAGACCATCCCGATAGCTATCGAGGAACTATGTGATCTATGTGCCTCCTATGTGGTGGAAAATATCGCGCAAATTTCTGCATCATTTTGATCGAATTGGTATTATCTGGAAATGTACTATTTTTAGATATGCTTTCTTTTGAAACAGTATTTATGAAACAGACCGCACTGCTTTTATTTATTGCTTTCGCTTTTGCAACCACAGGCTGTGAAAAAGGAAAGAATGCGCCCACTTCAACAGGATCTACCACTACTACCCGCACTACCGCACTCACCGACAGCAGTATACTCGGCAGTTATACCGGGAATGTCGTTTATATTTCAGGCTATTTCAATGAAAGTACTTTGCGTTATGATACCACTACGTATACCACTTCCGCGTTGGCAACGGTAAGCAGATGGGGTACAGATTCCTTTGTGGTGTACTGTGATAGCATAATATTTTTTTATTACAGCGACCCTGCTAAACGGGCGTTAGCGTTCGATTCCACGCACATTTACGCCCCTCCTTTCGGGCAAATGGCTTTCAGTGCTGATGATGACACTTTGCACCTCACGGTAATACACAATTTTATGGTTAATGCCACAAGCGCATTCCAGGATTATATTTTTTACGGGCACAAGTAATTTATAGTACGGCTCCCTGCTCTGCGATGTTGAAGCCCAGCTTTCTAACCTGCTTACGCTTATCTGCATCCCATAGTAGTGGGTTGGTATGGTTGAAGTGAATGAAGTATATCTTGCTTTTCATATCGCTGCTTTCGGCCGAGAATTTATCCATGGTCTCTGTGACAAAAGGGTGCTGTATTACTTTATTTCTCCCGGCCAGCTCGGTGCTGTCGTAGCACGTGGCATCTACCATGGCTATATCTACGCTTTTTACCTGCGCTATAATATCCCTATCCCACACATCCCATTTATTGATGTCAGGTATAAACAGGTATTTCCTGCGAGGGGTAGCTATGCGAAACCCTGCTGTCTCAGAATATTCATCGCGGTGTGGCACTGTGAATGCTGTAACGCTGATGCCATTGGTGAGCTGTACTGCGCTATCGGTAGTAAGCTGTTGTATGGCTATGTTTTGCAGTGTTACTAATTGGCTCCATGGGCCATTGTTTTCGAGGAAGGCCTTCAGTTTAGGTAGCACATATACCGGCACATTTTTAGTATTCATTACCTCCCTGCCCAGTTGCATAAGCCCGGTATAGTGCCCTATATGCGCATGAGTGATGAAGATGCCATCAGGCAGGTAATTATACTTGCCTTTAGTAAGTGTCTGAAAATAATGCAGCTCTTCTTTTATATCCGGTGTGGCCTCAAACAGCCACCACTTCTTACTTACGGGATCTACCAGCGCCAGCGACACCACGCTTCTGCGCATGGACGCATCCTCCCACGCCCGTGTGCAGCATTGCTTGCTACAGCCCATATGCGGGTAGCCGCCATCCTGCGCTATGCCCAGCACCTGTATGTAAGGCGCATCGCCTTGCGCACTTGCGTGTAGGCAAAGACAAAGCATGAATATGGTACAGAGGTGTTTGAGCATCTTTCAAAGATAATCATCCGGCCGAATGTTTACTGCACCTCAATGAATTTTTCCTCCCTGAACTCAAACACGGATGGCTCCCGCCACCAGTTCATTAATACATAACCCGGGAAATCCCGCATCCCTGCGCTGTTAACGATCAGCATACGGCTATCTGCCCGGTATTCAATGCCATCATGTCCGTCAGAGGTATCGAACGGCAATTTCGAGAATATTATTTTGCCATTTGTACGGTCTACAATAGCCATCAGCTGGCATTCTGCCCCACATCCCCATTGTACGATAGTATAGTGCCCCGCAAAGTTTACCCCATCATGCGCGCATCCATATTTTATACGTGTAATAAAGTATTTCGCATTACGGTCTGTAGCAAAATCAGGTGCCGCCATGGGGCCTTTATATACCTCGGCAGGAAAGTCAGTAAACTTGGAATGGAAAGAGAATTTTTGATAAACGCCCATGCCCGCTATGTGGTGCTTATCGCCTAATAGCACCTCTGTACTATCTGCAAATAATGTATCGCCCTTGGTATTAGTATGTGGCTTTTCGCCCTGCTTTACCAGTTCATACGCCATAGCGCTATCGGTCTCAAATAGCAGGTCGCCCACCTTTATAGTGTCCCATTTTTTTTCGGTATATGGTTGCGGTACCGCCGGTACGGCCGAATCACCTGCGGGTACGATGCCTTTTTTATTTCCTGCCCCAGAGCAGGAAATAAAAAACAGCATAGCTATTAAGCAGTACCTCGTCATTAGTTGTTTATTTAATGCTCCAGCGTACCCAAGTACCTTTCAGCATCCAGTGCGGCCATGCAGCCGCTGCCTGCCGCACTTACGGCCTGGCGGTATATCTTGTCCTGCACATCGCCGCAGGCAAATACACCCTCTATATTGGTCTTCATAGAATCGGGCTGCGTGATGAGGTAGCCCTGGTCGTCCATATCCAGCATACCTTTAAAGAGGCTTGAATTAGGCTCGTGGCCTATAGCCACAAAGAATGCCTTGATGGGTATGATGCTTTCTACATGCTCTTTATTGTTGAAGACCTTCACACTGTCTACTTTATGCTCGCCCAGCACTTCTATGGTGTCTGTGTTCCAGTACACTTTTATGTTGGCGGTTTTCATCACCCTGTCCTGCATCACCTTGCTGGCGCGCATTTCGCCCTTGCGGATGAACATATGCACAGTGCTGCACAACTTGGAGAGGTACAGGGCCTCTTCGCAAGCCGTATCGCCGGCGCCTACTATGGCCACTTCCTGGTTCTTAAAGAAGAAACCATCGCATACCGCGCAGGCTGATACACCGTGGCCATTGAGCCGCTGCTCCGATTCCAGTCCCAGCCATTTGGCCGATGCGCCTGTAGCTATGATCACCGCATCGGCTTCTATCCATTTCTCTTCGTCTATCTCTACCCTGAAGGGGCGTTGCGAGAAGTCCACCTTGGTGGCTAATCCCCAACGTATATCCGCACCCATACGTTGCGCCTGCTGTTCAAAATCCACCATCATCTGCGGGCCCATGATGCCATTGGGGTAGCCGGGATAGTTCTCCACGTCTGTAGTGATGGTAAGTTGCCCACCGGGCTGTAGGCCCTGGTACAATACAGGCTTCAGGTTGGCGCGGGCAGCATATATGGCCGCGGTATATCCTGCCGGGCCTGATCCTATTATAAGGCAATGTACTTTTTCGTTTGTTGTTGTTGACTCGCTCATTATTATCATATTATTTACACATCCGGCGCACTATATATGCCGGATATCCATCAGGTAAAAATTTGTTCGGGGGATAAAGATGCAAAAGAATTACCTATACAGCAAATTTTGAAATCCACAGTATGGGAATACTGGTATAGGGAATAGCTATAAAGGCCGGTTTTAAGGCGTTAATTCACCACCTTCCGGGTAATAATACTGCCATAACCGGCCCATACACCCAGTGCGCCATTGGTCATGTTCGACTGTATATTAATGGGCGAGGAAAAGGGATTGCCATCAGCGCTACCGGCAAAGGCCAGCGTATTCCAGAAATTGTATACCCCATAGTCTATCTCGCACCACTTCAGGTACACCGTATCGCCGGGATAAAAGTAGCGAAGCGAGTCGCCGTTTACATTTATGGTATTGTCATAGCCGGCATATAGCCCGATATCGGGCACATGCAGCCCGTTCACTGCCTGGTCGCTGTACAGGCCCGATGGGTAGTAGGGCTCGCTGTTGCGGCGGGTGAAGTACTTTACATAATTACCGGGGGTATCAGGGTCAGTATAATTCACGAATAGCTGCTTGGCGCTGTCGGAGAGCTTGTCGCTTTGGAAGATGGGTGTTCCAAACCACATGGTGTCTACACCCTTAGGGTTGGGGATCTTGGTCACAGAGGTGTAGGTAACTTTATTATAAGTGACGCTGAGCGTGTAAAATTTCCCCACCTGGCCGATCATAATATTGCCCAGGTTGGCCGTATCTACGGAGTAGATGTAGAATTTATTATTATTGCCTGTATCAATAGTGTATTCCTTCAGCGGTACGGTGTTGGTGCCGTCAGATACGGTAATGGTAGCGCCATGCAAAAAACTATTTTCCAGCGTGGCAAGCGTAATATTCGAAAAGAAACCGATAGTGGAGGTGAGTATAACATAGGGTGGTAAGCCTGTTTCCACTGCGCCCTGCACCACCACCTGCGGCGGCCCTGTTGCCAGGTTGATGTGCACTTCTTTCTGGCAAGACACAAAAAAGGAAATGCAGATAATGGCTATGATGATAGCCACAGGGTTATTATTGATCTTAGCGCGTTTCATGCTGTACAAAGATAAGGGAAATGTGAGCGTGAAGAAACAGGGCGGAGAGCGGGAGGGTGAAGTTGGTGCAATTCAAATTTTCGCAAATTTTATTTTAGCCAATATGGTATTGGGAAAAAGCCCTTCAGGGTGTGTGAGTTGGGATATTGTTACGCCCTGAAAGGCAAAATCCCGGAGCGGTGGGCAACGCCCATCGAAATAATGCGG
>CAIVKT010000668.1 GCA_903906615.1 uncultured Bacteroidota bacterium
CTTGCGTAACACCCACACTACACGCGCCCCAAAGGGGCACAATCACATAGAATAGGGCATCGCCCTATTAAACGCCACACGAACAACGCCCGATGAATAATACCGCATCCCGCCGATGGGAGATGCCCACCCGCATTATTTCGAAGGGCGTTGCCCACCGCTCAGGGATCTTGCCCTTTCAGGGCGGAACAATACATTACACACCCTGAAAACGCCTTATAAACATTTTGCCCGAAACCGCATAGTATCTACTTTTGGCATTGAAACGATTGGGCTACAAAACAGCTTTCTACTAACGACTAACGACTAAAAAAATGAGCCAATTACAGGAATTTAACGACTACAGGAGCAAGATGAACGAGGTGATACTCGGTAAGCAGAATAAGGTGATCAACAGGCTCTTTAACCTGGATACCAATACGTATGCCGAAGGGGCATTGAGTGTAAAGACCAAGGAGATGCTGGGCCTGGTGGCCAGTATGGTACTGCGCTGCGACGACTGCATCAAGTACCACCTCATCAAATGCCACGAGCAGGGGCTGAGTACCGACGAAGTATACGAGATATTCGCGGTGGCCAATATAGTGGGCGGCACCATAGTGATACCCCATACACGCCGTGGCGCTGAGTTTTGGGAAGAACTGGTGGCAGGGTAAACATAGTTCTGCCCCATGCGGATGCACGGGGCAGAACTCAATAAACTATAGCGGCAGCACTTACCTGCTGCTCATTTCTTTGTCTTTGCTTTTTTCTACCTGGTGTTGCAGCGCGTCTACACATTCTGTGATGGCGTGCTCAAAACTGGTGCTGTGCTTTTTAGCGAAGTGGTCATTGCCCGGCACTTCCAGGCGTATCTCGCAGTAGTTGTTGTTCAGTTCGGCGGCGGGGCCTTTTAAGAATGTTACATGCGCACGAATGATCTTAGTGCCATGATGGTCCAGTTTATCTATTTTCGCTTGCAAAAATTGTTCAAGATGCTCGCTTGCTGTAAACCCTTCTGATTGAACGATGATATCCATAGTCTGATCTAATTTTGGTGTAAGCTAACTATAATCGTACCACCAAAGTCGCACCGGCATTTCTATTTTAAAATAGCATGTGTTTTTTTGCTGCGATTTTTTTATTGGCAAATCTATAACACATCTGTGGCACGTGATTTACTTCTTCTGTATCAAGATGAAGAAACACTACTTTATATTAACGATGCTATTGGCGCTTGGTATACATACATTCGCACAAGAGATAGACAATAGCGCTGTTTACAAAAGCCAGAGCGGGAGGGGATATGTGCGCATGGGCGGCGATGATGATTTCCTCAACAGCACAGACGACCAGTACACTGAGGGACTGAATTTTGAGATCAGCACACCGGGAATGAAACACTTTTTCCTGACCAGCCTGCTCATTAACCCGCATTACCAACTGACCAGTTACGGCATCGGCCTGGAGCAGGCAGACTATACGCCCCAAAACCTGCGGTTTGAAACAGTACCTGCAAACGACAGGCCATATGCAGGTGTATTGCTGTTCAAAACTTTTTTAACCGCGTATGACCCTGAGCATAAACAGACATTCTCTTCTACCCTTTACACCGGGATGATAGGGCCTGCCTCGCTGGGAGCAAACATACAGGATGCAGCGCACAAGATGATGGGCGATGTGCAGCCACCGGGCTGGCAGTACCAGGTACAAAATGATGTGGCCATCAATTACCAGGTGAATTATGAGAAAACCATAGTTGATGAAGACAACCTGTTTTTAGTAGATGCTACCATTATGGGCCGTGTCGGTACTTTGAGTGATAAAATGAGCCCCGGCATACGTGTTTCGTTCGGCAATACTGATGTGCTGCATACGCAACCGGATGGTGCGCACAAGATACACGCATACATCTATGATGCCCCACAGGCGAACTTTGTAGCGTATGACGCAACATTGCAGGGCGGCATGTTCGATAGGTCCAGCCCCTACACCCTACCCTCCTCTGCGCTTACCCGCGCTACTTTTATGAACCGTACCGGCCTTGTTATTGGCTATGGCCGCTGCATGATGGAGGTGTACCATTGCTTCCTTACCCCACAGTTCCTTACCGATGCCAACCATAGCTGGGATGGCGTGCAATTGACAATGGTTTTGAAGAAATAATAAAAGCTACCCGCCAATTTTTTCTTCCAGCTCCATTACCTGCTCAAAAGCCTTGTCGTACTCTTTGTTCAGCTCGGCAAGTTTCTGGCTATGCTTGCGATAGTCTTCGTCTACCTTCTGAAATTCGGTACGGTTATTATAAAAATCAGGATCAGCCAACTTTGCCTCAAGGGCTGTAGTGGCAGTCTTCACTTTGTTGATCTCCTCTTCCAGCTTCTGGAAAAGTTTTTGCTGCTTTTGATGCTCTTTGCGCAGGGCATTGAGCTGATCATTGCTGACATTTGGCTTTGGCTCTTCTTTCTTCTTTTCTGGCACTATAGGTTTTGCAGCCTGTTTGGCGCTGCCGGCGGCTTGCTCACGTTTCAGCTTGTCCTGGTGCCATACCGCCCACTCATCGTAAGGGCCATTGAATTCATTGATCTTTCCGTCTTCAATGTTCCATATCTTGTTAGCGGTGCGGCTGATGAAATAACGATCGTGCGATACAATGATGATGGTGCCGGTGTACTTGTTCAATGCGTCTATCAGCATTTCTACCGATTGCATATCCAGGTGGTTGGTAGGTTCATCCAGCAGCAGGAAGTTGCCCTTGGCAGCTATAACCTTCGCCAGCGCTACCCTTGCCTTCTCGCCACCCGATAGCACCTTGATCTTCTTAAATACATCATCGCCACTAAACAGGAAGCAGCCGAGCAACTGGCGTAGCTCCAGTTCATTCTTACCGCTGCCGCACATTTTCATTTCCTCCAGTATCTCGTGCTCTACCGTCAGGGCTTCAAGCTGGTGCTGGGCGTAGAAGCTTTCTTCCACGTTATGGCCCCATTTGCGGTCGCCTTCATAAGACTCCTGCCCGGTGATGATGCGCAGCAGTGTAGATTTACCCTTACCGTTTGCTCCGATCAGCGCTATCTTGTCGCCACGTATGATCTCCGCCTTGGCATGGTCCAGTATTTTTAATGGGCCGTAAGATTTGCTCACATCGTTCAGCTCGCATATTATCTTGCCCGGCACCGTGGCCACATCAAAGTTAATATTCATCGTTGGCACCGATGAGTCCGGCGATTCTATCACGTCCAGTTTATCCAGGCGCTTGATGGCGCTTTGGGCTGCCGCCGCCTTGGTGGCCTTTGCACGGAAACGCTCAATGAAACGCTCCTGCTGTTTTATATAGTCCTGCTGATTTTCAAAAGCCCGCTGCTGCAACACCATACGTTCTACCTTCTCCTTCTGGAAGAAAGAATAGTTGCCACTGTACTGCACCAGGTCGCGCTGCCATACCTCCACGATCTTGGTCACCATGCGATCAAGGAAATAGCGGTCATGCGATACGATCAC
>CAIVKT010000669.1 GCA_903906615.1 uncultured Bacteroidota bacterium
GGGTTGTCGAATTGGAAGGTGAATCATATGCGGCGGCTAATCGCCCGTCTTTCTTTGCGTCTTCAAAAGCTTTTGATCCGGCAGCTTTCATTCTCTTTTCGTTCGTAAGCCGTTCAATATGTTCGATGTTTCGTTTCGACCATATACTTCGTGCCCGGCGTGGCGTGAATTTCTGGATCCATGAATCTGTGTCAAATTTTTTCTTTTGTCCGTCGATCCAACCATAACAGAGCGCTGCATCGAGCGCTTCTGCATAAGTCAAGGTTCTTTCACCCGACTCTTTGTTGAAAATGCGCAGCCAGATACCATCTGACTTTGCATGATTGGCAGCAAGCCATTTCTCCCACGCACCTATAGAAGCAAATGATTTCGTGGGAGCATCTTTCCTGTTTTCTATCGTACTCATTTAGACTCTCTCCATTTAAAGCAGGAGCTGATACTAACTTACGGAAATGTTTTTGAAATCAGATTCTTCCCTGGTCGAAGCATATTCTTTCATAACGTTCTCTCGCACTCACCTACCCTCCCCACCCCTCTCTGTCCAAACTCCTGTACTGTATAGCCTCTGCAAGGTGCTCGGGGCGGATATCATCGCTGGCGGCGAGGTCGGCGATGGTGCGGGATACTTTAAGGATACGGTCATAAGCGCGGGCGGATAAATTGAGGCGGTCCATGGCGGTCTTCAGGAGGTTCTGGCCTACTGTGTTGATGACGCATATTTCTTTGAGCTGCTTGCTGCTCATCTGAGCGTTGCAGTATATGCCACTTTCCGGGCCGTAGCGGGCGGCCTGTATCTCGCGGGCTTTGATCACGCGGTCGCGCACGCTGCCGCTCTGCTCTGATGTGCGGGTAGAGGACAGCTCACTGAAAGGCACAGGTGTTACCTCCACATGCAGGTCTATACGGTCGAGGAGGGGGCCGCTTATTTTGTTCAGGTATTTCTGCACCATCACCGGCGAGCAGGTACATTCCTTCTCCGGGTGATTGAAGTAACCGCAGGGGCAGGGGTTCATAGATGCTATCAGCATAAAGCTCGCCGGGAAGTCTATACTTACCTTGGCGCGCGATATGGATACCCTGCGCTCCTCCATAGGCTGGCGCATTACCTCCAGGGCAGAGCGTTTGAACTCCGGCAGCTCATCAAGGAAGAGGACACCGTTGTGCGCCAGCGATATTTCGCCGGGCTGTGGTATGCCGCCGCCGCCTACTAACGCTGCGTCCGAAATAGTATGATGTGGCGAACGGAAGGGCCGCTGCGCCACCAGCGACGTATTGCCGGGCAGCTTACCTGCTACTGAATGTATCTTGGTGGTTTCGAGCGCTTCGTGTAATGTAAGGGGTGGTAGTATGGTCGGCAGTCGCTTCGCCAGCATAGTCTTACCTGCGCCGGGCGGGCCTATAAGTATGGCGTTGTGGCCTCCCGCGGCGGCTATTTCCAGCGCGCGCTTTACGTTCTCCTGGCCTTTTACATCATCAAAGTCTATCTCGAAATGGCTTTGCGCGTCATAGAATTCTTCGCGGGTGTTTACTTTTACCGGTTTCAGATCAGAGGTGCCGTTAAAAAAGTCAATGACCTCTTTCATATGCGATACCCCGTACACATCGAGGTTATTAACAAGGGCAGCCTCGCGGGCATTTTCTTTGGGTACGAACAGACCTTTGAATTTCTCAGCCCGCGTTTGTATGGCTATGGGCAATGCCCCCTTTATGCCCTTCACTTCGCCGTCGAGCGACAGCTCGCCCATGATCACGTACTCGTGAAAGCGATCAGTGACCATCTGGTTAGTAGAGCCGAGGAAGCCCAGCGCTATAGGCAGATCATATGCCGCACCTGCCTTCTTAATATCGGCCGGGGCCATGTTGACCACCATGCGGTATCGCGGCCTGTCGTATCCGGAATTTTGTATGGCAGAGATCACACGGTCCTTACTTTCCTTTACAGCATTATCCGGCAGGCCCACAATGAATACGCCAAACTCGCCACCGGGAGTATCTACCTCAATGGTTATCGTTATCGCATCTACCCCATATACCGCACTGCCGAATACTTTTACTAACATCTTTCTTTGATTAGCTGATTTGTGAATTAGCTGATTGGCTAATGTACTTCTGTTTTTTTACTGCAAATATTATTTTATACTGCCTCTAATCAATATCATTTTGCCTTTTAAACCCTATTTTCCTTCTATTAGCTTGTTTGGTGTGTTGCTTTTCTTTTTGCAAAAGAAAATTCAAAGCTTCGTAAACGTCTTTAAATTGCTTGTCGTATTTACCTTCCAGTTCTTTTAATTTAGCTGTAAGATCTTTGTGAGTTATTGCATATTGTCTAATGAAAACAAATGCTCTCATTATTGCAATATTAATGCTAATCGCCTTGCCACTTTTTAATATACTAGACAGCATAGAAACACCTTGCTCTGTAAAAGCATATGGAGCTAATTCTTTTGAACGATGTTTTTGAGAACCGGTCACAAATTGTGACCGGTTGCTATCTTTATCCAAGCCAGTAGTGGTTTGTAACTGAATATTATTCCACTCTTTCACCGTTAATCGAAACATAAAATCACGTGGAAACCTAAGAATATTTCTCTTAACAGACTGATTCAATACTTTTGTTTCGACATCATATAATTCTGCAAGGTCAAAATCAAGCATTACCTTATGACCCCTTATTTCATATATTTTTTGTTCTATTAAATGCGGCTTCATTTTAGATTTTTACAAAACGAAAATAATCATTTACAACTCTATACAAACATTCTACAGCTCTAAATAAGTTTGTGTTCTTACGGCGAATAAAATAATTAAATAAATATCTATTGAGCGTACTAACATTTCTTCTCCTTGCTACGCCTATATAGGTAAGGATCTATTTTACCCTACTATAAACCCAATATATAAACCCGGAAAGACCTATCTATCAAAAGAATACTATAAACCCCTACCTATAACCCCAACCCCTTATCCTACAAACCTATAAGCCCCTATGCAGGGGCTTTCTTTTTTGGTGCAATTGTTTATAGCTCTATACACACATTCTTAGGCTCGGTAAAGAAACGAAGGGCATCCCAGCCCCCTTCGCGGCCTACGCCGCTGCTTTTGAAGCCTCCGAAGGGGGTGCGCAGGTCTCGGAGCAGCCAGCAGTTTACCCATATAATGCCGCTGTGTACCTTGCCTGCCACCCGGTTGGCACGGCTCACATCTTGTGTCCATATGGTTGCGGCCAGGCCGTAGTCGCTGGTATTGGCCAGCATCAGGGCTTCTTCTTCTGTTTTGAAAGATTGCAAGGTTACCACCGGGCCAAAGATCTCTTCCATATTGGTGCGGCAATGCGGGCCGAGGCCCTCGATGATGGTAGGCTCTATGAACAAGCCATGCTCGCAACGGCCTGTGCCTTTTACTGGATTACCACCGAGCAGAACAGTGCCTCCTTCCTCTTTTGCAAGAGCTATGCAGCTTAGTACCTTATCATAATGCAGTTTGCTTACTATAGCACCCTGGCGGCTGTTGTCATCGAGCGGGTCGCCAACTGTGAGTTTTTTAGAGCGGGCTATAAATTCTGTTTTGAATTTTTCGTAGATGCTTTCTTCTACCAGTATGCGGCTGCCACACAGGCATATCTGCCCCTGGTTGCTGAAGGATGACTGCAAGGTGGTGCGCATCATCTTGTCCCAGTCGCAATCGGCGAAGATAATGTTGGGGTTTTTACCCCCCAGCTCCAATGATATTTTTTTGAACATGGGCGCAGCTGTGGCGGCAATCTCTTTGCCTGCCCTTGTGCTGCCGGTAAATGATATGGCTTTGATATCGGGGTGGGCGACAATGGCCGATCCGCAACCGGGGCCGGTGCCATGCAATATATTCAGCACACCATTGGGCAAGCCTGCCTTCTGGCAAATGATGCTGAGCAGGTAGCCCGTCATGGGTGTTACTTCGCTGGGCTTGGCTACTACGCAGTTGCCTGCGGCGAGGGCCGGGGCTATCTTCCATGTAAACAGATACAAGGGCAGGTTCCACGGCGAGATACAACCCACTACGCCTATTGGCTGGCGCAGGGTGTAGTTGATCGCCTTGTCTTCCATGTTGTGGCTATCAGTGGAGAAGTGCATGATGCCGGTAGCAAAGAAGCGGAAGTTGCTGGATGCGCGCGGTATATCTACCCGTTTGCTCAGCCATAGCGGCTTGCCATTGTCATTGGTCTCGGCAAGGGCAAGGGCATCGAGGTTTTCGTCTATCAGCTCGGCTATGCGGTTGAGTATTTTAAAGCGGTCTTCTACGGGCATGGTACTCCATAGCGGGAAGGCCGCTTTTGCGGCACCTACAGCTTCTTCCACATCTTTTATATCGCTGTCTGGGGTCTGGCTGTATACCTCGCCGGTAGCGGGGTTTATATTATCTATGTATTTGCCATTGAGTGGGGCTTTTAATGTACCCGCTATGTAATTGGCTATGTGTGCCGGCGCATGGAGATTCATCAAACGAAATTAGGGATTTCATGGGAAAACACACACACCGCAGCCTCTAATACATCACCATTGCGAACCTTTCGGCTAAAGCCAATAATTTCCCATCAAACCCCGGCCTAATCCCGATAATTATCGGGAGGGCTACTCGTGTAGTCTACATGTTTTTATTTACAAGAGAAATAAAAAAAGCAAGGGGCTGTCCTTTTGAGACAGCCCCTTGCTCAAGTAATTTGTATTTTATTATTCCACAACCACCCTCATCACATTCCTTCCCTGGCTGGTGATGGCCGAGATGAAGTAGATGCCTGCGGGCTGATCGAGTGTAACGTTCATTTCCTTATTGGTAGTAGCAGTAAATGCCTTCACTTTAGCACCCAGTATATTGGTGATCTCTACTTGCACATCTTCGTTATTATCCGATTGGATATTCATGGTAAAGTTGCCTTTATTAGGATTAGGCGCAATGGCGATCATATTGTTTGCCGCTGATACCTGGTTCACACCTGATACACCGTTGATCGTGATGGAGAGATCGTTGCTCACAACAGTAGTATTACATACATCGCCGGAGGTAACCACGCAATTCACCAACTCGGTGCCTGATGAGGTCGCATTAACGATGTAGGTAGGATATACAGCGCCTGCAACAGGGCTGCCATTGACATACCACTGGTACGTAGGCGATACAACTGTAGTAACTACAACAGCCACCAATGTATCATTTACACCGGCTGATGCCACAGTACCATGCAGTGCATGGATAGATACTGATATTGGCAGATCGGGCTGCGCACTGATAACGGCGGTATTACTGAACACCGAATCGAGTGTGCGGCAGGAAGAACTGCTGGCCATCATACAATATACCTCATCACCGGTGGTGGGTACATAACTATAGGTAGGGCCAGTAGCTACATTGACACTATTTTGCGTCCACCTGAAGAAAGGTGGTAAGCCACCATAGACAGAATGTGCTGTGAAGGTAACCACTGTGCCTGCACATACCAGGCTACCGGGGCTTGCAGTGATGGTTACAGATGGCACCTCGGTTGTATTCACCCGCATGGTTATGGTATTGCTGGTAACAGTACCCGGAGAGGGGCAAGCATAGCTGCTGGTGAGGTTGCTGGTGATCACATCACCATCGGCAGGTGTGTAGGTAAAGGGATTGCCTGTGCCTGCAGCTGTGCCATTCACCAACCATTGGTAAGTGGGCGATGTACCGCCGTTCACAGGCGTTGCAGTATAGGTAGTAGGCGTGCCTACACAAACGGTATCGCCAACAATGCCTGTAGATATACTTACGGCAGGTATGAGCGTAGGATTGACCACAACGGCCACTGTATCCGCGGCAGATGGGGTAACGAGGCAAGCGAGGCTTGATGACATGGTTACAGAAACAGCATCACCGGCTACAGGCGTATGCACAAATGCGGCACCGGTACCTGCAAGTACGCCATTCACCCTCCATACATAAGTGGGTGCAGTACCACCGTTTACAGCGCTGGCCGAATAAGTAACCAGTGTGCCGGGGCAGGTAGTGAAGCCGGGGGCGGCTGTAAAACTCACAAATGGAATAACATTCGCATTCACGGTTACCGTTTTGGTGGCAGCTACTGTGCCACAACCATTCGTAACGCTGTACAATATAGTATCTACACCTGCTGTGATACCTGTGACCACACCAAATGTGGAAACACCCGCGGTAATATTTGCCGCGCTCCATACACCGCCGGTAGTGCCATCAGAAAGTACAGTTGAGCCGCCCGCACATACAACACCTGCACCGGATATAGTTGCGGGTACAGGCAACGGGTTTATCGTGATCGCATAGGTAGTGAAGGCAGTGCCACAGGAAAGCGAAACGGTATAAGTTATAACATCGGCACCGGCAGTGATACCTGTTACCAGGCCTGAGGCAGAAGATACATTTGCATTGGTATTTGCAGAACTCCATACACCGCTTGGCGTTGTGTTGCTCAAAGCGAGGTTAGCGCCCTGGCACACAGTAGTACTGATACCTGTTATAGTACCTGCATCCGGTGTTGATACCACATTCATTGTAAAGGTGGCTACTGCCGTGCCGCAGCTATTGGTAACACTGTAAGAAATAAGATCAGCGCCGGCAAGCACGCCGGTCACGGTGCCGCCGGTCACTGCTGCATTACCCGTGGTGTTGGCCCATGAGCCACTGCCGGTCGCATCAGTAAGTGTAGTGTTACCGCCTACGCAAACACTGCCAAAACCAGTGATCGTTCCTGCATTGGGAGATGGACTGATGGTGATGGGGTAAGTGGCATTGGCAGTACCGCATGAGTTGATCACCGTATAAGAGATCACATCGCTGCCCGCGACTGAACCGGTAACGGATCCGCTAACCACAGCTGCGTTTGTATTCAAAGCGCTCCATGATCCGCCTGCGGCACCATCTGCAAGAACGATAGTGGCCGTTTGGCATACCGTGGCAGTGCTACCTGTGATCGTACCAGCATTAGGCAGTGGATTAACTGTTACAGGATAAGAAGCATAAGCTGTACCGCAGCTATTGATCACTGTGTATGAGATAATGTCGCTACCGGCAGTAGAGCCGGTTACTGTGCCACCGGTTACTGCTGCATGGCCTGTGGTATTGCTCCACGAACCGCCTGCCGATGCATCAGTAAGTGTGATACTGGTTGTGGCGCAAACGCTGGAAGTAGATCCGGATATAGTGCCTGCATCCGGTAATGGGTTCACTGTTACCGGGAAAGTAACTGATGTAGAACCACAGGCATTGGTAACAGTATAAGAAAGCACATCAGGCCCGGCAGATACGCCTAAAACAGTAAGGCCCGTTATAGACGCGTTGCCGGTAGTAGTATTCCATGAACCACCCGGAGTAGATTCCGATACCAGGAAGCTCCAGCCCACACATATAGGGCTTACGCCCCCGCCAATAGCAGCTACAACAGGAAGTGGGTTTACTGTGACATTTATTGTTATCGAAGCAGTATTGTAGCCATCGGATACCTGCACCGTGAAGGCATCGGAACCGCTATAGCCGATTGTTGGCGTATAAGTATAACCTGTACCGGGAGTAACTGTACCGCCATTTGCAACACCTGTTGCCCCAATAGCTACAGCGCCATGCGTAGCAGATGCAGTAACCGTCCATGTTTCTGTTTGCAGCTGGTCAGAGTCTTGAATGGCCAGCAGGCTGCTGATGCTTGTTGCCGCCGAATTTTCACAAACGGTGAGTGAAGCTGTTGAGCCATCCACAAAAACAGGCAGGCTGTTTGGGCGCACCTCACGTATGCGGCTATTAGTACGATCAGAAATGTAGAAATAATTGTTGTTGGGCAATATAGCCACGGATACCGGCGCTGCCATTCTTACTGCAGCGGCAGTGGCAGGCCCCCAGTCGCCCGCAGAAGCGCCGGTGCTATTGCCGGCCACTGTGGAAATAATGCCCGTGCTGTTCACCATCCTTATACGGCCATTGTTGACATCGGCGATATACATATTTCCTGCGGCATCAAATTTTACATCATTAGGTGCATTGATCTTAGATGTAGTTGCAGCAACGCCATCTGTTCCTGCACCTCCGGTACCTGTACCCGCGACCGTAGAGATGAAACCTGTTGTGGCATCTACCCTGCGGATACGGTTATTGCCCATATCAGCTATGTACACATTATTCAGCGCATCTACGTATACCCCTCTCGGGTTATTTATCTCAGTTGTATTGGCCAACACACCGTCAGCAAGATAGCCCGCGGTTCCATTGCCAGCAATTGTAGACATAATGCCTGTAGTTCCCGAAACCACACGCACACGAGTAGCGGTAAATCCCCCTTCAGAGAAATATACATCTCCGGCACTGTTAACAGCAACACCCCTTGGTTGGTTGATCATAGCCGAAACAGCTACGCTTCCATCAGCCGAAAAGCCTGCGGTACCATTACCTGCTATTGTAGTTATGATCCCGGTGCTGCCATCTACCTTACGAATCCGGTTATTGTTTTGGTCGCCAATATACAGGTTACCTGATGCATCAACAGCTATGCCTACCGGGCTGTTTAACTTCGATGTAGTTGCGGCAACAAGATCAGCTGTATAACCGCCGAACCCTGTTGTACCCGCTACAGTAGTTATAATGTGTGTGACAGCATCTATCCTTCGGACACGGTTATTACCATTATCGGCAATGAACAAATTACCGCTTCCATCCAATGCAATAAAGTAGTTGGAGTTCATCTGTGCCGCGGTGGCAAGGCCACCTTCTCCATATGCACTACCACCACCTGCGTATGGTTCTATCAATTCCTGGGCGTGTACACCTATTGCGGCAAATAGAGATAATGCGCAACATACAATGAGGCAAAGTCTTTTCATACGTTTATGATTTAATCCGAAATTAAAAGGATGTTAATTTCTACTTACAATATTAGCATAAATATTTTACTATACTATATGCACAGGCTTAAAAATCAAAGTTTATTTTGGTTTATTTATATTTATTTTCGTAAATAATCTATGACAATGCGTTTAAGCTCCTTTATAAAATCACCGTAAATAAAATACCATAATGTAAAACATTCTTTTCCTGCTTCATACCTTTGCGGCAAATTAAAAAAAGCCTTTGCCAGACGTAATACAATTATTATCGGATCATATAGCCAACCAGATAGCTGCGGGTGAGGTGATACAGCGCCCGGCATCGGCGGTGAAGGAGCTGCTGGAAAATTCGGTAGACGCAGGGGCAACAGAGATACAATTGGTGATCAAGGATGCCGGCAAAGAGCTGATACAGGTAATAGATAACGGCAAGGGTATGAGTCCCACCGATGCCCGCATGAGTTTTGAACGGCACGCCACCTCCAAGATCAAGAACATAGAAGATCTATTTAAGATACGTACGATGGGTTTCAGGGGCGAGGCCCTGGCCTCTATAGCCGCTGTGACGCAGGTGGAGCTGAAAACCCGCCAGGCACATACCGAAGCCGGCACCCGCATAGTAATAGAAGGCACCGAGGTGAAGCTACAGGAAGCCTGCGCCGTGAACCCCGGTACTAACTTTAGTGTAAAGAACCTTTTTTATAATGTACCTGCCCGCCGCCACTTCTTAAAGAGCGCTACTACCGAGCTGCGGCATATACTGGATGAATTTACCCGGATAGCCCTGGCGCACCCCGATGTGAGCTTCAGGTTCTGGAACAACAATGTGGAACAATACCACCTGGAACAGGGCAACCTCAAAACCCGCATAGTATCCCTTCTGGGCAATAGCTACGAGAAGAACCTGGTACCTGTAGACGAGCGCACAGACGCACTGAATATAACAGGCTTCATAGGTAAGCCCGAATCTGCGACACGCACACGGGGTATGCAGTTCTTCTTCATCAATGGCCGCTTTATACGTAATGCCTACCTCAATCATGCCGTGGTGCAGGCGTATGAGGGGCTGATAGAAAAAGAGTCGTTCCCATTCTATGTACTTTTTATAGAGGTAGACCCATCGCGGGTGGATGTGAATGTGCACCCGACCAAGCAGGAGGTGAAGTTTGAGGATGACCGCATGATGTATTCTTATCTGAACGCAGCTGTGCGCCACGCACTGGCGAGGTATAATATAGCCCCTGCGCTCGACTTCACACTGAGCCCGGAGATACAGCAGCTATCATCGGTGCAGCAGCCGGTGACCGATAGCAGGCGGGAGCAGACGGAGCGGGGCTACCTGTACAATACCTTCTCTGATAAAGACCAGGCGCATTTTATAGAGCGAAAAGACAGTCTGCGCCACTGGAAAGACCTGTACGAAATAGCCAAAACACCCATAGAAAGCAGCGAGCAGAATACCATACGATCAGACAGCCACAACGAGCAGCCCACACAGGGCGCTATGCAGATGGGCACGGCTGCCGAAGAAAAGACAGGCGGCAATATGATGCTGATACAAGGTACCATGCTCGCCACCACCGTGAAGTCGGGCATGATGCTGATACATGTGCTGCGCGCACAGGAGCGTATATGGTACGAGCGGCTACTTGATGGCTGGAATGAGCAGAACACACCATCACAACAAGTGCTCTTCCCGGTATCTTATGAGCTGCCGCCGCAGGATGCCATATTACTCACAGAAGTATTGCCCGACCTGGCGCGTATAGGTTTTGACATAGCCCCCTTTGGCAAAAACACATTTGCGGTGCAGGGCATACCCGCAGGCATGGCACCAGGCGAAGAAAAGCCCGTGCTGGATGAGGTGGTAGAACATCTAAAACATGAATCGCCGGATGCGGTGAACAAGCGCACCGAGCGGTTGCTGGCGCATATGGCCCGCCGCCTCTCGCGCAATAAACACGCCATTATGCAGGCCGAAGGCCAGCAGGCACTTATAGACGAGCTATTCGCCTGCACACAACCGGAGTACACCCCCGATGGCAAGAAGGTATTTGTGATGGTGAAGAGGGAGGAATTGGAGGGGATGTTGGGGTAGAAACCCCAAACCCCTAAAGGGGCTTCCCTTTACTGTCTAACTTCTCGTAAAAAAACTTCTTCATAAAACAATGTACATTTATGTGCTATGAAGAAACCATTACTGATACTGATCTGTGTGTGCTTCATTAATGCAGTGAGTGGCCAGATATTTGATTCATCGCTGCTGATACCCCCAAAGCTATTAGCGCATAATAATTACACTGCTTATGCCCTTGCCGATAAGTACAGCAAAAGTGGTGACAGAATTAATGCGGGTAAATGTGTTTCGCAGATAGATCCGTTGTTCCTGATGGAAAGCTACGACCTGGTGCCCGATTCATTAGATGCTTTCTTAAACACCTTACTCACCACAGCACAGGTACGCCAGGAATTCAAAGACAGCTTTACAAAAGTGTACTCAGCGCCCCGCACACAGGCATACAAAGACTTTAAAACAATGGCCACCGAAGACCAGGCCATAAGTCGAAAGCTTAATGATTGTGGCGATAGCATAAGCTGTAGCA
>CAIVKT010000670.1 GCA_903906615.1 uncultured Bacteroidota bacterium
GCATGTAATAACCACCCCTTATCACCGGGAGCTAATGGGTATTGCATTTTGTAATGATTATCAATTTTATTCCGCAGCACTACTTCAAACATACTTAGCACTGCGAGCAATGCACCAGATAATCGTACATTTGCCCTGTATAATTTCAACGTTTTCCTTTTATCATTCGCTGTAGCTTGCCTGTACCTCGCTAATCGCACCGACGAGATCAACTGTTCAATTTCGGTATAATTCATTCGAGAATTATTAGTAATAAGTATTGATTTTACACGTTTTTTTTACTTTTTCAAAAACGAAAAAATATTTTTGAAACTTTTTTGAAACTTTTCGTACATTTGTAATGTTATTCCCGGTAGCCGCTGCTTGCATGCGACCGGGTTTTGTTTTTTAAAGCCGTAATATACGAAAGAACTAAAAAACGACAAGTTTCTAAGTTGCGAATTTATACATAAAACAAAAAGCCCCGAACTACACAAGTTCGGGGCTTTACAATATATAGAAGTTTTACTTCCTCTTTCCTTTATAACCACCGCCGCCGCCATCACGGTCGCGGCCACCACTGTAGGGGCGTGCGTCTGATGAGCGTGGGCCACCGAACTTAGGCTTGCCGCCAAAGTCTCTGCCCTTGCCGCTGCCGCCGCCACCCTGGCTTTGCTCAGCCTGGTCTACGCGTACTTTGCGGCCTTTGAATTTCTTTTGGCCCAGGTGTTCCAGTATGTACTCTGCTGCATCGCCGGGTACATTAAAGAAGCTGCTCAGGTCGCGCACCGTTACACGGTCTATCACGTTAGCTTGTACGTCCACACTTTCGGTGATGAACTGTACCAGCTTAGCTGTATTCAATCCGTCCTTCTCACCGAGGTTGATGAACAGGCGCACATAGCGGTTGCCAAAGTTGCGGTCCTTGTCCTTGCTCTCGTAGCCTGCGTTCAGGTCATCAGAGTCCTGGTAAGCATCAATGGCCTCGCGCAGTTGCAGCCATATCAGCTTGCGTATCAGCTCGTCCTTGTCCACGTCGGCAAAACGCTCGTGTATCATATCATGGTACAGCTTAGCGAAGTCGGGTTGTGGCTCGGCCTTGGCTATCTGCTCCAGGTGAAAGAATAATTTCTTACGGATCACTTCAGCGCCATCAGGTATATCGCTCATGTGGAACTTCTGCTTCACGAGGCGCTCTATCTGCCTGATATTGGATATCTGTTTTGGCGACACGATAGACATACAGATACCAGACTTACCGGCACGTGCAGTACGGCCGCTGCGGTGTGTGTATACTTCGGGGTCATCCGGCAATTCATAGTTGATAACGTGGGTGATGTCATTGACATCTATACCACGGGCAGCCACATCGGTAGCTACTATGCACTGCAACGATTTGTTTTTGAAACGCTCCATTACCTTGCTGCGCATCTTCTGGTCCATATCGCCATGCAGCGGGCTCACCTGGTAGCCCATCTTCATCAGCTTCTCAGATACCTCTTGCGCATCCTGCTTGGTGCGGGTAAATATAACGCCGTAGATGCCGGGTGTAAAGTCGAGCAGGCGGCGCAGTGTTTCAAAGCGGTTGCTGTGGTTGGCTACAAAGTACTGGTGGTCTATATTCTCGTTGGTGCTGTTGGCAGCCGCTACGGAAAACTCTTTCCAGTCTTTCATAAAGCGCTTGGCTATGCCGCGCACTTCATTGCTCATGGTAGCAGAGAACAGCCACGTGTATTCGCGCGCAGGTGTGTTCTTCAGGATCACATCTATATCCTCGCGGAAGCCCATGTTCAGCATTTCGTCGGCCTCA
>CAIVKT010000671.1 GCA_903906615.1 uncultured Bacteroidota bacterium
GGCATAGCGTTGCATTTTAAGCCGGAGGACGTAGTGGGCAAGCAAGTGACCGTAGTAGCCAACCTGGCACCCCGCAAGATGCGCGGCATAGAAAGCAGGGGCATGATACTGATGGCGCAAAGCCCGGATGGGCGGCTTATCTTCGTATCGCCGCTGGAGATGG
This sequence comes from uncultured Bacteroidota bacterium, assembly GCA_903906615.1. Taxonomy (GTDB): domain Bacteria; phylum Bacteroidota; class Bacteroidia; order Chitinophagales; family Chitinophagaceae; genus Nemorincola. The sequence goes on from CAIVKT010000671.1 coordinate 164, forward strand.
CCGCTGCGGGTAGTGAGGTGAGGTGAGGTAAGGTAGTACTGATCAGGAAATAAATCAAATAATTCAGTTTGTATGAAAGGCAAAAAAGTATGGTGGCTCATTATAGGCTTGTTGCTGCTGCTGGTAATAGCAATAGTGATAGCGAAGAACAGCGGGGATGATGGCACCAAGGTAGCCATAGAAAAAGCAGGGCCACACACCATTACGGAAACGGTGACTGCCAGTGGCAAGATATATCCCGAAACGGAGGTGAAGATAGCGCCCGAAGTGAGCGGCGAGATAACACTGATCACCGTGCAGGAAGGCGACAGCGTAAGCAAGGGCCAGGTGCTGGTAAAGATAAACCCGAACATCTACAACTCGATGGTGGACCAGGCGTCGGCATCCGTAGAGCAAAGCAGGGCAACCGCCAACAACTCTAAAGAGATGATGGCGCAGGCTGAGTCGCAATACGACCTCGCGCTTTCTACCTACAACCGCAATAAAAAACTGTATGAACAAAAAGTGATCTCGCAACTGGAATTTGAACAGGGTGAGGCTTCTTTTAAATCAGCAAAGGCCGCGCTGGATGCTGCCAGGGCTTCTACATCCGCAGGCAAATACAGCATACGGGGCGCACAGGCGGGACTATCCCAGGCGCAGGAAAATTTGTTGAAGACAACAGTGATAGCGCCCACATCGGGCATACTCTCTGAGCTGAATGTGAAGAAGGGCGAGCGCGTGGTGGGTACTGCGCAAATGGCGGGAACTGAAATGCTGACGATTGCCGACATGAGCCGCATAGAAGTACGCGTGGACGTAAGCGAAACAGACATATCGAAAGTGAAGATAGGCGACACTACGCTGATAGATGCAGATGCTTACCGAAACAGGAAATTCAAAGGCATAGTATCAAAGATAGCGGTGAGCAGCAATAAATCTACAACCACAGCCAGCACCGACCAGGTAACGAATTATACAGTGCATATACTCATATTGCCTTCCAGCTATGCCGACCTCACAGCCAGCTTGCCTAAGGGGAAATTCCCCTTTAAGCCGGGCATGTCTTCTTCTGTAGAGATACAGACCAACAGGCAGGACAATATACTGTCGGTGCCGGTGAACGCAGTAACTACCCGCGACTGGCCGGACAGCCTGAAGAACAAAGACGCATCGTTATCGGCTAATGATAATATACGGCAGGTAGTGTTTGTGTACGACTCCAAACTGCATACAGTGGCCCTGCGCGATGTAAAAACGGGCCTGCAAGACAACAAGTACCTGCAGGTGACCAGCGGCCTTAAAGAAGGTGAAGAAGTAGTAACAGCGCCATATGGAGCCATAGCCCGCACACTTAAAGACAAGAGCAAGGTGCAGGTAGTAGATAAGGACAAGCTGTTTGAAATAAAGAGTAAAGATTAGCAGGCGAATGCCTTTTAATGATCATAGGCAGACTATTATTTTTGACTGAGTTAATTTATTTGATTTGGGCGCGAAACAGTTAGGACAGGTAGGCATCATAGGCAATGGAAGCTGGGGCACAGCCCTGGCCAAAATACTGACGGACAACGGGCAGATCATTCATTGGTGGGTGCGCAACAGCGATTCTGTGAAGCACCTGGCCAACAGGAACCATAACCCCCACTACCTTACCTCTGTGCGCTTTATAGAAGACACCATAAAGCCAACCAGCGACCTTGCGGCCATGCTGCAAAGCTGTGATACTGTTGTATTCGCTGTGCCATCGGCCTATGCCGAAACGGTGATCAAAAGTGTAGACAAAGAATTGTGGCTGAATAAAAATATTATCTCTGCTATAAAAGGCATACTACCGGATAGCAAAATGCTGCTCAATGATTATCTCGTTGACTGCATGGGTTTTCCGCTGGAGAATTATATGTCGGTAATGGGCCCATGCCATGCCGAGGAAGTAGCAGAGGAACGCCTCTCCTACCTCACCTTCTCCGGCCTTAATGATGACC
>CAIVKT010000672.1 GCA_903906615.1 uncultured Bacteroidota bacterium
ACGTGGGGATAATGGCTGATGGTGATAGGAAAACTAAAATTTTTAAAAATATTTTTCCTCGGGTTATTCAATTTACATTCGTTTCGCCTCCAAGGTTTTTAACCTCTGCTTAATAGTTGCCACAAGTAAAAAAGACGCAAAAGACCGCGTAAAGGCATCGGTAACGGCGGAAAGTAAGGCCCGGAGCGCATTAGAGAAAATAATAACTCACTATATAAGAGATTACCAATAATGGCAGTAAACATTAAAAAAGAATTTGGGAATACAAGGAGCCGCAAGCCAGACCTGACAACGATGGTATACGGTAAAGTGCCGCCACAGGCCCCTGAGCTGGAAAGCGCAGTGCTGGGAGCTTGTATGCTGGAAAAGGACACATTCGCACAAGTACTGGAGATCATACAGAGCGAGGAGTGCTTTTACATGGATGCCCACCAGAAGATATACCTGGCCATGCGCCGCCTGTTTGACAAGGGCACACCGGTGGATCTGCTGACCATTACCGAAGAATTAAGAAAGACCAATGAACTTGAAATAGTGGGCGGGGCTTATTACCTCACTAACCTGACGATGAGCGTTTTATCGAGCGCGCACGTAGAGGCACATGCCCGTATAGTGATGGAGAAATTCATACAGCGGGAACTGATACGCATCAGCGGATCGGTGATCAGTGATGCCTACGAAGACAGTACGGATGTGTTCGATCTGCTGGACAAGGCAGAATCGGGCCTGTACGAGATAACGGACAAGCACCTGCGCAAGAACTTTAAAAGCCTACAGGATGTGCTTGTACGCACAATGAATGAAATTGATGAGAACCGCAATAAAACAGATGATATAACCGGTGTGCCATCGGGCTTTAAGGGCTTAGACAGCCTTACGGCCGGCTGGCAGAAGACCGACCTGATCATACTTGCGGCACGCCCTTCTGTAGGTAAAACGGCCTTTGCGCTGAACCTGGCCATGAATGCGGCAATGAACCCCGGCAAGCAATTCCCTGTGGCTGTATTCTCTTTAGAAATGGGCGCGGGGCAGATCGTAAAAAGGATGCTGAGCGCGGTAACGGATGTGAGCATGGAAGCCATAACACGAGGCAAAATGGCCGAGCATGAATTTATACAGATGTCGCAACGCATGAATAAACTGGCCCAGGCCAAGATATTCATTGATGACCAGGCTGCGCTCAATATCTTTGAGCTACGTGCCAAGGCGCGCAGGCTGAAGCAGAAGCACGACATACAAATGATACTCATTGACTACCTGCAGCTGATGCAGGCCAGTGTGGATAAAGGCGGCAACCGTGAGCAGGAGATCAGTAAAATATCGCGCGACCTGAAGGCACTTGCAAAAGAGCTGGAAGTGCCGATCATAGCCCTTTCGCAGCTGAACCGCTCGGTGGAAACACGTAAGGAATCGAAGATACCGCAGTTGAGTGACCTCCGTGAATCGGGAGCGATAGAGCAGGATGCCGACCTGGTAATGTTCCTGTACCGGCCTGAGTACCACGGCATCACCAACGATGGCATGGGCGAAACGGTAGAAGGAGAAACACAGATACATATAGCCAAGCACCGTAACGGCAGCACCGGCATGGAGAAGGTGCGCTTCATAAAAGAGTACCAGCGCTTTGTGGATATGGAAGACAACCGCTTCGATTCATTTGGCGGTGGTAATGGTGGCAGCGGCGGCGGTGGCAACTTTGGTGGCGGAGCACCTAAAGACAACCCCCAGGCCGGCATACGCAGGGATACGAGCGAATTTGGCGGGTCGAAGATGTTCATACCCGGTGGTTTCCAGACATTGCCATCAAAGGTGAATGACACCAACTGGGACGATGAAGATATGGGCGGAGCGCCCTTCAAAAAGCCAAGCGCACCGGACGAGGATGCACCGTTTTAAGGGAGCGGAGGTAACTTTCGTTATAATTTATTTGTTTATCTTTGAAGTAATAAAAAGCTTCGAGGCATGAAAAGGATATTGTTATTCGCAAGTATGCTGGTGATCTCTAACCTCGCATTAGCTCAGAATGCTCATAAAAGTGATTCAACAGCAAAAGAGGGTATGATATACGACTTCAAGTTTGAAGGATATCCATGCGATAGCTTATATAAGATCAAAGGTCTGAAAAATGTGACGTGTGATAATTATGTTTGCATCACACATCAAGATATTATACGCCTGACGGCTTATGTAGCGGAGAAAATTAATAAAAAGGAAAATGTCACGAGAGTCCGCTAAAAAATATGATAAGGCCAGATGTGCTCCTTACTAAGCAGCCTGATATTTCCCCTTTGGGTTAATTAATGTTAAAAAACTACCATGTTATTGAGGGTTTGGTTATCTTTAGATGACTAAAATGCTAAGATCATGGGTACTCTGATATTATCGGGCGTGGGTGGCAGCACCAACTGGCTGCCGCTGATACTGCCGCTGGCAGTGGTTGCGGGGCTTATCTACTTCGTTGACTTTATCGTAAAGCTGGCGAAGAAGAGGAAACTGGATCATGTGAACCGGCTGCTCAATGAGCATTCAACAGGGTTTGGTGACCAGGACACCACAGACAATCAATTGTAATCTATGCCTGTACTGATATTAGGAGGTGCGCCAGATGGCAATTGGTTACCATTGCTATTACCGCTTGCAGCTATTCTCCTGGTGCTTCTTTGTGCGGAGCAGGTAGCCCGATACCTGAAGAAAAGGAAGCTGCAAAAAATCAATAAGTTGATGAATGACCTAAGCGCACCAGGCGATGTATGGAATGAAGGCAGGGATTTGTAATATTATCTTTGAGGTGATTATATATTAGTGTTAATGTTGTTGTAAATAATCGTTTCTTTAGGGGTTAATGAATATTTGGTTAATTTTGCGTTCCAATGCAATAACGTGAACATGAGCCGTATTTATTTTGACAATGCTGCAACAACAGCGCTGGATCCAGAGGTATTGGAGACCATGATGCCTTTTCTTACCGAAAAATTCGGCAATCCATCTTCCATCTATTCTTATGGCCGGGAAACCAAGATGGCCATTGAAAATGCCCGAAAAAGCGTAGCACGTATTCTCAATGCTAATCCCGGTGAGATATTCTTCACATCGGGCGGTACAGAAAGCACGAATACAGCAGTAACAGCTGCTATACGCGACCTGGGCTGCCGGCATATCATCACATCGGGGCTGGAGCATCATGCCACACTGCATACCGTAGAGCAAGCTGCGCATAATAGCCATGTTTCTGTAAGTTATGTGAAACTGAAAGACAACGGGCATATAGACCTTGAAGACCTCGAAAATATATTGGCCACATCGGCACACAGATGTTTGGTGACGCTGATGCACGCCAACAATGAAATCGGCAACCTGCTGAAGATAGACGTGGTTGGCGACCTATGTAAAAAATACGATGCCATATTTCATAGCGATGCCGTGCAGACGATAGGGCATTACCCCTTCGACCTGAAAAAACTTCATGTACATTTCCTGAGTGCTGCAGGTCACAAATTTCACGGGCCAAAAGGCGTGGGTATTTTGTATGTAAATGAGAACATAAGCATCAAGCCATACATCAATGGTGGCTCGCAGGAGCGCAATATGCGTGCCGGTACAGAAAACCTGTATGGGATAGTTGGGTTTGCGAAGGCGCTGGAAATAGCTACGCTGGGCTACGAAGCCCACAGCGAGCAAATCAAGAGCCTGAAAAAGTACATGGCTGATGAGCTTGCGAAAGCATTTCCCGCGGTGACCTTTAATGGCGATACCAACGGTAGCAGCCTGTATACTGTGCTTAATGTGTCCTTTCCGCTCACTGAAAAATCAGACATGCTGTTGTTCAGCCTGGATATGGCGGGCATATGTGTGAGCGGGGGTAGCGCTTGTACCAGCGGCGCCAACTCTGTAAGCCATGTGATAGAGGCATTGCATAACGGGAAGTCGGCAACGATGGTCCCTATACGCTTCTCCTTCTCCAGGCACAACACCAAGCAGGAAGTGGACCAGGTGATAGAAAAGCTGAAAGAGCTTGTATAAAGCCCCACCACCAAAAAGCCAGATAAGAATAGCATACACTTAACGCTCATAGGTAGCATATTGTGTGAAACTGTTGTTTCTTTGCAGTAAGAAACAAACCATGCAACACAAGACCAAAATTATAGCCACAGTAGGCCCCGCCTGTAATACGTACGAAAAACTTGCCGCACTTGTAAATGAAGGGGTGAATGTATTTCGCCTCAACTTTTCGCACGGCACACATGCACAGCATTTGTCGGTTATAGAACACATCAGGCAGGTAAACATTGACCTTAAATGTTACACAGCTATACTTGGCGACCTGCAAGGGCCTAAGCTGCGTGTAGGCGATATAGCGGGCAACGCACTGGAACTGAAAAAAGGCGACTACTTTTATTTTACCAATGAGCCCTGCCTGGGCACGATGGAGAATGTGTACATATCTTACCCCGCGTTTCATAATGATGTGCGCGTGGGCGAAAAAATATTGCTGGATGATGGTAAGATAGAAGTGATGGTTAAGGAGATAGGCGCAGACAACCGGGTGAAGGTGGAAGTGCTGAACTCAGGCGTACTTTCTTCTAAAAAAGGTGTGAACCTGCCTGATACCAAAATATCCCTGCCATCGCTTTCTGAAAAAGACCTGGACGATCTTGATTTTATAGTGGCGCAAGACCTGGACTGGGTGGCGCTGTCGTTTGTGCGGCGCACTGAGGATGTAACGCAACTGCGCGACATACTGAAGAGTAAGGGCAGCGGGATAAAGATCATCTCCAAAATAGAAAAGCCGGAAGCGCTGGAACACCTGCGCGAAATAATACTGGCATCAGACGCTATAATGGTGGCCCGTGGCGACCTGGGCGTGGAACTGCCACTGGAGCAGGTGCCGATGATACAGAAGAACATAGTGCGTAAGTGCATACACCGTGCCAAGCCGGTGATCATAGCCACGCAGATGATGGAGAGCATGATAGACCGCACCCGCCCCAATAGAAGTGAGATAACTGATGTGGCCAATGCGGTGATGGAAGGTGCAGACGCTGTGATGCTGAGCGGTGAAACAGCCATGGGCCAATACCCCGAGCTGGTAATACACACGATGGTGAACATCATTAACGAAGTGGAAAAAGAAGAAACGGTATATAACCGTAACCTGACACCAAAGTCGCACTCGCCATCCTTCCTGAGTGATGCGCTGTGCTACAATGCCTGCGTGATAGCCAAGGATGTAAGCGCCAATGCACTGATAGGCATGACCCAATCGGGCTATACTGCTTTTATGCTGTCGAGCTACAGGCCACACTCGCCGCTGTATGTGTTTACCAAAACCCGTAAGCTGGTGAACCAACTGAGCCTCAGCTGGGGCGTACAGGCATTCTACTATGACAAGGAAGAAAGCATGGACGGCATTATTGCCGACCAGGTCGAATTTCTGAAAGGGAAAGGGCTGTTGCAAAGCGGAGATGTGGTGATCAATACCGGCAGCACGCCGATACACGAACACCTGCCTACTAATATGCTGAAGATAACGAGGGTGGTGTAGAACGGGTAGAAATTTCTTTTGCTAACTCCCTTGCTTTTTCCTCAACTTCATCTAGGGAGAAAAGCCTTGCATTGCCCGACTTGTATTCGCGGTAGCGCCTGTCCATTTCTGCAACAAAGCTTTTATCTTTCCAATGATTGTAATGGGCTTTGTATCTGTTCAGGTCTGATGCTATGAATAACCGGCTTATGGCTTGTACTGATTTGTTGGAAGTATGCTTCTGTGGCATAGGTTCATGTTCTCTTACAAATTTATGTATTCGGCAGATTTTAAGCAAATCATTTTTCATTTACTATACTGTATTTATATAGCTTTGTAAGGTGAGATGTTTACTTGTCTTTTTATTGCTGATAACTGCTGTGCATAGTAATGCGCAGCAAATATCTTTTAAGGATACTACTGCGGCTTACAATAAGCAACGGATAGATGTGAACAAGACCGGGATGAAAGTGCTGGGCGCATGGGGTGTGGCGAATATGGTAGATGGTGGCGTGGGGTACTTTACCGCAAAGCAAGACCAGTGGAAAGACTTTCATGCTATGAATGCAGCGTGGGGATTGGTGAATACAGGTATTGCCGCAATAGGGTTGCATGGCGTACGCAAAGAGATGGCCGCTAACCTGAACAGCGAACAGGCATACAAGCGCTACCTGGATAATAAGAAGCTATACCTGCTGAATATAGGATTTGATGTATTGTATGTAGGCGGAGGCGCTGGATTAGCGGTGCTTGGTGCGAAGGATAAAATCAATGGCCCGCTTTACAAAGGTTTTGGCTCGTCTATAGCTATGCAGGGGATATTTCTGCTGCTGTTTGATAATGTGATGTTTGCGGCGCAGGAGCGTAACAACAGCAAGTGGTTCCTGATCATGAATGAGATACGGGTATCCAATCATGGGGTGGGGTTTTCGCATAGTTTCTGATGTACTGTTTTTCTTCGTTTACTGAAATAATATTACCTTATCGGCTATTTTAATTCTTATAGCTATGATGAAGGTGCGTTCCGGGTTGTTGTTTGTGGCAGGTGTATGTTTTTCGCTAACGGCTTTTGCGCAGGATAACCGGCTGATCAATTATGTGAACCCGCTGATAGGCACAGACCGCATGGGGCATACCTACCCCGGAGCTACGGTGCCTTTTGGGGCCGTGCAGCTAAGCCCGGAGACGGATACGCTGCCGTATGAGGTGGATGGGCATTACAATAAGGATGTGTACAAATATTGCGCAGGCTACCAATACATCGATAAAACAATAGTTGGTTTTAGTCATACTCACTTCAGCGGCACGGGTCATTCAGATCTGGGGGACTTTCTCATTATGTCTACGGTGGGCAAGCTGCAACTGAACCCCGGTGTTGCGAGCGACCCGAAGAGCGGCTTCCGCTCCGGGTTTTCGCATAGTACAGAAGTAGCGGAGCCTGATTATTATAAAGTGAAGCTGGACAGGTATGATATACTTGCTGAACTGACTGCCACTACACGGGTAGGGTTTCATCAATACACTTTTCCGGCTTCGGAGCATGCGCACATCATACTGGATGCGGTGTATGGTATTTATAACTACCCGGATAAAAATGTGTGGACGTATATGCGCGTGGAGAACGATACGCTGGTAACGGGCTACAGGCAAACGAATGGGTGGGGGCGCACACGTACTGTGTACTTTGCTATGGTGCTGTCGAAGCCGATAACGGAATATGGCTGGCAGAATGGGAGTAAGAAAGAAGTGTACCATGGCTTCTGGGGCAAGTGGGAGCAGAGCAGGGACTTCCCCGAGATGGCGGGAACGCAGATAAGGGCGTGGTTTGATTTTAAGACGGAGGAAGGGGAGAAGATAAAGATAAAGTTTGCACTGTCGCCGGTGAGCACTGCCAATGCGCTGGAGAACCTGGAAACAGAAGCGCCGGGATGGAGCTTTAATAAAGTGAAGAAAGCCGGGCAGGCCCAATGGGAGCAGGAGCTGAAGAAAATAGAAGTGACGGCAGATAAGGACACCAAGGAGAATTTTTACACCTCGATGTATCATGCATTCATTAACCCGACTGTGTATATGGATGTGAATGGGGAATATCGTGGACTTGACCAAGGGACGCATACGGCAAAAGGCTTCGTGAACTACACTACCTTCTCGCTGTGGGATACGCACAGGGCGCTGCACCCGTTGTTCAACATCATACAGCCGCGGCGCAATGCGGATATGGTAAGCTCTATGCTGGCACATTATGACCAGAGCGCGGAGCATATGCTGCCGGTATGGTCGAACTCGGCGAATGAGAACTGGTGCATGAGTGGCTACCACAGTGTATCGGTACTGGCTGATGCGGTGGTGAAGGGCGTAAGTGGCTTTGATGCCAACCGGGCGCTGAATGCGTGTGTGGCTACAGCAAGGCACGCATCGTACGAAGGGCTGGGCTACTACATAAAGATGGGCTATGTGCCGGAGGATAAGAACGGATCATCGGTATCTAAAACACTGGAGTATGCCTATGACGACTGGTGCATAGCGCAGATGGCGCAGAAACTGAACAGGCAGGACATTTATAATGAGTTTATATTGAGGTCGGAGAACTTTAAGCATGTGTATGATGCAGCCAGTGGCTTTATGCGGCCGAAGATGAGTGATGGCACTTTTAAGCAAAGCTTTGATGTGCTGAATACCGATGAGCCGGGCTTTATAGAAGGCAATGCGTGGAACTATGGATTTTATGTGCCGCACCAGCCGGCAGAACTTATAGAACTAATGGGTGGCAAAAAGAAGTTTACACAACACCTGGACTCCTTGTTTGAGATGCAACTGCCGGATAGTTTTTTTGCGAAGACAGAGGATATAACCCGCGATGGCATCATAGGTAACTATGTACATGGCAACGAGCCATCGCACCATATAGCCTACCTTTATAACTGGACCGACCAGCCCTGGAAAACGCAATTGCGTGTACGGGAGGCGCTGGATAAAATGTACAAGCCAACACCCGCCGGCCTGAGCGGAAATGACGACTGCGGGCAGATGAGCGCGTGGTACATATTGAGCGCAATGGGCTTTTACCCCGTAGCGCCCGGCTCGGTGAACTATGCGCTGGGCAGCCCCGCTGTGGGCAAGGCCGTACTGCACTTAGAAAACGGGCATACCTTTACCATAACCGCAAAAAACCAAAGCCCCCAGAATGTGTATGTGCAAAAGGTAGTGCTGAATGGTAAGGTGCTGAACAGGAATTATATTACCCATGAGGAGATAATGAGTGGTGGGGAGTTGGTGTTTTATATGAGTGGGAAGCACTAAGGTCACACA
>CAIVKT010000673.1 GCA_903906615.1 uncultured Bacteroidota bacterium
AACCCTTCTTACGCCATCTTTGAAAAGCACTGAGTTGAAGTTTATAAGAAGACCTAATTTACATTCCGATAATCTCAGGTAAGTGAGTATTTGTGCCATATGCAGGTCGTTTAATCCGTCAACAGACTTTACTTCAATGATCAATTTATTTTCGACTTTCAGGTCAATTCTATACCCGGCTTCTAATTTTACCTCCTCATAGATCAATGGCATTGGTACTTGTTTTTCAACGTGCAAATTGTGTTTTAGAAGCTCATAATGCAAACATGCTTCATAAGCGCTTTCCAGTAAACCGGGGCCTAACGTGCGGTGTATCTTCATGCCACATTCAAAGACGATCTTAGCTAATTCATTTTCGTGCATAGTTTTTTTGATTTTATTTTCACAATATATAGAGATGTTCCTTTTTATCAATATTAGCATGGGCTTTGCGCCCATTGCGAAACCTTTGCGCCTTTGCGTTTAAATTGCGTACACGTTAAAAATAAAAAACAGAAGCATAAAATAATTATTTTTACCTCCAATGGCCAAAAAGAAGAAGACAGGGATACGAAGGTTTTTTAGCATTGTGTTTCGCACATTGCTGGTTATGTTCCTGTCGTCCTTATTGTATGTGGTGGTGTGCAAGTGGGTGATGCCGCCCATCACTATTACACAGCTGGGTTCAGTATTTGAGGGCTATGGCCTGCACCGCGATTATGTAGGGTGGAACGAGATATCCCGCAATGCCAAGCTGGCTGCCATAGCCAGTGAAGACCAGCTATTCCCGGTACACAACGGATTCGACTGGAAGTCCATCAATAAAAGCCTCAACCAGAAACCACATAAGAGAAAGCGTGTGCCTGCCGGTGGCGGGGCCAGCACTATAAGCCAGCAAACAGCCAAGAATGTATTCCTGTGGCAGGGCGAAGGGTGGGGCAGGTACTTCCGTAAAGGGCTGGAATTTTATTTTACACCGCTCATAGAGTTTATATGGGGCAAGCAACGCATACTGGATGTGTACCTGAATGTGATAGAGATGGGCCCCGGCATCTATGGTATAGAGGCTGCCTCGCAAAAATATTTTCATAAGCACGCCAGAGACCTCACCCGTGCCGAGGCCGCGCAAATAGTATCCTGCCTGCCCAACCCCAAACGGTTCTCGGTGACACCTATGTGCTCTCGTGTCCGCAACCACTACCCCTGGGTGCTGGACCAGATGGATAACCTGGATGGCGATGATGATATGGATGATGTAGTGCAAACGCCTGCTAAATAGAACTGATCCGTGAGCGAAGCCCCCAACCGATACTTTATTGTCAACAAGCCATATAATATGGTGTCGCAGTTCATCAGCTCGCATAATGTGAACCTGCTGGGCGCTATTGATTTTGATTTCCCCAAGGGCATACACGCCATAGGCCGACTTGATAACCTATCCGAGGGCCTGCTGATACTCACAACCAATAAAAAGGTGACAACGCTGCTGTTCCAGGGCGAAACACCGCACAAGCGTACCTACCTGGTGCGTGTAAAGCACAAAGTGAGCACTGAAAGCCTGGAACAGCTTCGTAAAGGCGTTACCATTCGTATAGCAGGTGGGGAGTATTATACTACGCCGCCATGTGCTGTTGATATTGTAGAAGACCCGCCCCACCTTACTGACCAGCAGCGCGGAACAAGCGATTATGTGCCGCACACCTGGCTGTATATAACGCTGTACGAGGGCAAGTTTCACCAGGTGCGCAAAATGGTGGATGCTGTGCATCATCGCTGCAAGCGCCTCATCAGGGTATCTATAGAAGACATGGTGCTCGGCGACCTGCCCCCGGGGGGCGTAAAGGAGTTTGAAGAAAAAGAATTTTTCGACTTGTTGAAGATCAGGAACTGGAGTTAGTCTGTGAGCTTAAAGCTGATCGGCTGTGTAAAGTAAACCTTAACGATCTTATCGTCCATCACTCCCGGTTTCCACTTAGGCATTTCGGTAATTACCCTCACAGCTTCTGCGTCTATTTTTTTCGAAACATGCTGCACCACGGTTATGTCATTAATGCTGCCATCTTCATTCACTACAAACTTCACGATCACCCGGCCTTCCACATTTTTTCGCCTGTCTTTTTCAGGGTATTTTAAATTATTGGAAAGGTATTCCATCAGGTTATAATCCGGTTCGGGCATCTTCTGAAATGGGGTAAACGCTATTTCCTTTCCCTGCTCGTCATAGCATTTGCCGGTTACTTCTTTACTGTTTGCAGTGTGGTATTCTTTTCTTTTCAGTTTGCCGTCTTTATAAAAGCTCCGTAGCTCGCCGTCTGATTTGTTGTCTTTGTAGTTTTCTGTATACCATACTGCTTTGCCTCCGTCATAGTAATATTCGGATGTTCCTTCCAACATGTCATTTTCATAATAATTTTCTGACGTAAGACCTGAGTCGTTATAGTATTTCCATAGCCCTGTGCGTTTTTCATGCTTAAGTTCCCCTTCCGATAGCTTGCTGCCATCGTCATGGTAATACACAAATTCCCCGTTCCGCAAATTAGAGTCTCCGACAACGATGAGGTGGCCTGTCATTTGCAGGTTGCCATTTTTCATAAAATGGTCTTCCGCCTTAAAGCAGCCCGGTTCGTTGGTGCGCAGGCGGTAGTATTCGGCATGAGCACGGCTGGTAATCTCCCACTCATGGTCAAAGTATACGGTATCCGTTTGGCTGTGGCCTGCATAAGGGAGCGCTATTACCAGGCAAGGAAGGTACAATAGTTTATTCATGGGTCGGCGTGTTGCAGATATAGCTGTAAATATCTGCAATTTTTTCAAAAGGAATGCACCGGGCTACTACTTCCTCATATTGATCTGGCAGCCTATTGACTTTGTTTCCTTAACGGTCACTTCCTTGCCTGCCAGCAGCTCGTCTACGGCATTGGCCACATAGGGGTACTTTACTTTCGTGGGTTCGGCCCCGTTATCATCAATAGCGCCATTGTATTTCACCACCCACTTGCCGTTTTCCTTCCAGATAACAAAGGTATGTGGTGTCCTTTGTGCGGAAAAATCCTTCGCTGCTATTTGTGCGCCATCATACAGGTAAGGAAAGGTGAACTTTTCTTTTCTTGCTTTCTCCACCATTTTACTATAAATATCTTGTTCATAATTTACGGTATCCGTAGAGCTGATCGCAATGACCGGCACACCCATGTGCTTATACTTCGCATCCAGGTCGTTGATGCGTTTAAAGTAGAGTTTGGCAAACGGGCAATGATTGCAGGTAAATACCACGATAAATCCTTTTGCCGCCGGGAAGTCTTTGAGCGATACCATCCGGCCGTCAACATTCTTCAGGCTGAAGTCATTTACGGTTTTTGTCACCGTTCCCGTGAATGACTGCAGCACAATGGCTGTAAGCAGCAGTAATGATGCGGGTAATGCCCTGCGCCGCAACTTTGTGTTTCGCATAATTATTCTTTGATGAATTTCTTAACGAGGGTGTTTTTCGTTTTGTCGTCGGTGAGTTCAAAAAAATATTCACCGGGTGCAAAGCTGCTGATGTCTATTCCATTCTGCAATTGCGGGCGGGGCAGCATATACAGCGTACGGCCCACTGTATTGGTGATGCGCACATAATAGGGTTGCATGGATGGGTCTGAGAAAGACACATACAGCCTGTTGGTCGCAGGATTAGGATACAGGTTGAAGTTGTTCAGTTGTATCTGTGTGTTGGCTACCCCGGTGGCATCCGTCACTACAAACTGCCCCATCATACCACCATCCTCGTGCGGGGATATGTGGCAATGGTACATGAATGGATGAGTGGGGTCTGCGTAATCAGTGAATTTAGCCACAAAAGAAACCGTTTCATTGACGCGGAGATAATAGGTATCCTTCCAGCCCTGCTCATAAGCTGCCAGCGGGCCGGAACTCCGGGATATGAGTTTGAACTGCACATCATGAATATGAAAGCTATGCCCGAAAACATTGTTGTTGGTCACTGTCCATTCTTCGGTATTATTCAACGTCACCGTTTTGTTGATCGTTGCCAGGTCAAAAGGCGTATTGTCCAGCGAGAAAGGCAGGCCACCTGGCCCCGGGGTGCCCTGTGTTACATTCAGGGTGCGTGTTACGGTTGCGTCTGCTGCTGTAAGATAGGTATTGCTCACTAATGTAGCAGGGAGTGAGGTGATAGCGCCGGTAGTCGCAGCTGCTACATTGATGTGCAGTACTTTGAAATTGGCGTTGTTTAGCGCGCTCCCAAATTCCCCTGTGGTCGATGGCTCGGAGCCGGGAAAGCCAAATTCCTGTCCTGAGTTATAGGCAATCAGGTCCAGGCTGTCACCTACGTTATTGGTACCCAGGTTCACAAGTATTTCTGCTCTTTCGCCTATTAATAATTTCACCCTGGTTACAGCCACCGGGGCATCCAGTAAGCCCCCGTCTGTGCCGATCACATAAAAAGTACGGTTGTCGCTGAAGCCCAGGTTATATCCTCTTTCTATTTCTGCATTGAGTATCCGCAGCCTTATATATTGTTTGGGCAGGCTCACTTCAGCCTTCAGCACGCCATTAGTAAGCATATTATCCCCATACACCCCTGTAGTGGTGAATGCGTTAGACCCATCAAAGCTGCGGGAGGTCAGTACCAACGGAAGGTCATCCACTCCGTATGTCCTGGGCAGGGCGAGGGTTGATTCCGTTGAATCGCGTATAATGATAAATCCGCCCAGGCCGGCAGTGATCTGTGCCTGTGTTTCTTTATGCAGGTGCGGATGGTACCAGAAGGTAGCTGCATTGTTGGAAACCAGCCAGTAGGGTTGCCATACCGTGCCGGGAGGTATTACCTGGTGCGGGCCGCCATCCATAACAGCAGGCAGGTGCATACCATGCCAGTGTATGGTGGTGGAGTCATTCAGGTAGTTATGTACATTCATATGCACGGTATCTCCCTTTCTGAAGATGAGGGTGGGCCCCCAGAAGGCGCCATTGATACCTGAGGTTATTGTTTGATCTCCCGGCAGGTACTGGACAAAAGTATCCCTTAGGTTCAGGTTGAACGTTGTCCCTGAAATGGTGTCGGGTATCCAAAGCTGGTTGTACTGGGCGTGTGTAGCATTACATAGTAACAATAGTAGCGCTGCGAGGTATAGATTTTTCGCTTTCATTGGTTATCAGTTTCTTATTGGACGATAATTATGCACAAATCATTCGTTTCTTGTAAAATATTATCGTCGCACAGGGTGGCAACCTGGTACGGATAAATTTTCCGGCTTATTAAGAAAAAAATTTGCTCAGATAATAATAAATCTTACCTTCGCACTCCTCAAAGACCAAAAGGGGGTATATATTATGCTGATAATTGATTCAAAAGACTGCGAAAACATTGACAAGGCGCTCAAGAAGTACAAGAAGAAATACGAAAAATCCCGTGTTCTGAACCAATTGCGCGACCGCCAGGCTTTCACTAAGCCTTCTATCAGGCGCCGCACCGAGATCCTGAAAGCTGTTTACAAACAGCAGATGAACAACGGAGAACTGGACGCTTAGTATAAAATTATATACTTCGGTATTAGTTTAAAATATATTGCACCCGCTACTGTAAATTTCGTAAATTTACAGTAGCGGGTTTTACTATGTTTAACGAGCGGTTAACTGATTTTGTTCAATACCTGAGGTTCGAGAAAAGATACTCGCCTCATACACTGCTTGCTTACCAGCAAGACCTCATTCAATTTGCAGATTATCTTTCCGTTACTTTTCCTGATACGCCATTAAAGAGCATCACGCATTTCCACATCAGGGGATGGCTCGCAGGTATGAAGGAAGAAGGGCAAACCGCCCGTACCATCAACCGCAAGCTCTCCAGTCTCAACTCTTATTACAAGTACCACATGCGGCTCGGGTTCATCGAAAAAAATCCGGTGCGGCAATTACATGCGCAGCGCCTGCCCGAGCGCTTACCTGTTTATCTCAAAGAATCAGAGTCGGAACATTTATTGCACGAGATCGCTTTTGGTGAAGGCTTTACCGGCTTCACAGAACGCCTCATCTGCGAGCTGCTGTACGATACCGGCATGCGCCGCAACGAGCTGGTGCAGCTCAAAGAAAAAGATATTGAGTGGAGGCTTAACCAGGTACGCATACTGGGCAAGGGCAACAAGGAACGCCTGGTACCTGTAAGCGCAGGCCTGCTCGATGCCCTGCGCGATTACATTGCAGCCAAGCAAACACTGGAAGTGCATGACGACAACTACCTGCTCAATACTGATGCAGGCAAGCCTTTGTACCAGGTATACGTGTATCGTGTGGTCACAAAGTACCTGGGGCAAACAACTACCTTAAAAAAGAAAAGCCCGCATGTCCTGCGGCATACATTTGCTACGCACCTGCTCAATAACGGGGCCAACATACAAGCCATCAAAGACCTGCTGGGCCACAGTAGCCTGGCAGCAACACAAGTATATACCCACAACAATATTGACAAACTAAAAGAAATTCATAAACAAAATCATCCGCGAGGATGATTATTCCTAACCAAAAATGTAATACTATGAATGTCCAAATTCAGACAGTGCATTTCGATGCCGACAGCAAGCTCCTGGAACATGTGAACGCGAAGATGGAAAAGCTCAGAACTTTTCATGACAAGATCATCGGGGTAGAGGTTTACTTAAAGCTCGATAATTTTTCGCACCAGGTAAAAGACAAGGTGGCCGAAATAAAAGTACTCGTACCCAAGCACTCCTATTTTGTGAAGCACCAGAGCCTTAATTTTGAAGAGTCGTGT
>CAIVKT010000674.1 GCA_903906615.1 uncultured Bacteroidota bacterium
ACAGGATGGCCCACAGGCAGTACCAGATAAATGCACTGATCGCACTCGGTACCTGTGTGGCGGCCATATACTATCTGCTGGAGATCCTGAACGGTTTTTTCGGGTTTTATCATTATCACCACTGAATGGCGCAAATGCCCTTCCTGCCCAAGTTGCCGCTTAACTGAAACTTAGCGTTAAAAGATATTTTTTATTAACCTAAAGTTAATAAAATGCCGACGCTATAGTGGGTTATATTTTCTGTTTGTAATAATGCTGTTTTCAACTGCATCAGCTTTTCCATATTTTATTTACTTAGCTAATATTTTATGCGTATTTTTATATTGAAAAAAATATGCCATGAAGCATTTAGTACTCCCGATAGCTATCGGGATCACCGCCCTGTTATTCCTATTTCATATACCCTCGCAGGCACAGCATGGCTGGGCATGGGGCAAAGCCAACTCAGGTGGCGGTATGGAATCATGGGCCGTTACTACCGATGCCTCCGGCAATACCTACGGCGCAGGCGTGCGGGAAGGCGGATGTAGTATTGGTGGTTTAGATTTTGGCAGCGGCGTTACTGTACCCTGCTATGCAACTTGTGTATGGGTAAAATATAACAGCGCAGGCAGAGCATTGTGGGCCGGGTACACCAGCGGTGCCGGTGCATCACTGATCAACATTACTACAGACCCTTCCGGCAACCTCATCGTATTCGGAACGTGTTCATCAGGCATGGAGATAGGCTCCGTCTTATTGACCACACACACCAGCTCAGCCTATTTCCTGGCCAAGATAGACCCAACGGGAACAGTGCTTTGGGCCATTACCGATGGCAGCGCTATGCCGGGTTCTTTAGAGCTCTTCGGCGCTCCGTTGATGGGCTCCGGCGGTGTTACCTGCGATACTGCCGGCAACATATACATCACCTCTTCGTTCATCCAGGCCAAAACAACTATAAACGGAGATACATTGTACAATGCCTGCACCGACCTCCTTCACCCTACCTACGATGTTTTCGTAGCTAAGTACACCGCAGCGGGCGCTTATGTTTGGGCCAACTCTATCGGAGGGTTAAAAAATGATTACAGCACAGGTATCACCGTTGCTGCTGCGGGCAATGTATTTATATCCGGCGCTTTTTCTTCCGCAACAATGGCTGTCGGGTCTTCCACGCTCACCAACACAGGCAGCTATCCTGATGCCTATATTGCCAAATTCTCGCCAGCAGGCGCACCTTTATGGGGAGAAGGCGCAGGCGGCATTAATGGCGCTGTAGCTACCGGCATCGCTAAAGACGGCCTGGACAATGTATATATAACAGGTGGCTTCACGGATACGACTGTCACATTTGGCGGCACTACCATCACACGCTCCTACCCTACTACCGCCCCGCATCTTGCAGCCTTCCTGGTCAAGTATTCGGATGCAGGCGTTGTGGCCTGGGGCCGAACAGTAGGATCCCCATCCATACTTGTGGGAGTATGTGGTTATGCAATTACAACCACGTTGTGCGGGCAGGTATGGATAGCAGGCCCGTATTACGAGCAAGCCAACATTAGTGGCTACATACTCACTCCTGCCGGCGATGCCCCCGACCCTGTATTTATGGCAGGCTACGATCTTGCGGGCACAGTTACCGGCTATACAGGGATCAATACAGGCGGCGATGACCAGTTGAGTATATCCTGCGACCCTGCAGGTAATGTGTATGCTTGCGGCGATGTGTATACTTTATACAGCACCACCGTAGGACATGATACGATAACCAACACCAGCGCCGGAGCTGAAGTACAATTCGTAGCCAAATACAACAACTTATTTGTTGCCGACACTACCTACCAAAGCAGCGACACAGTGGCCTGCGCAGCCAACTTTGTTCTTAACGCACCACCGTTGTACAGTTCCTACTCCTGGAATGTCGGGTCTACCAACCCAACACTAACCGTAACGACAACCGGTACCTACATCGTATATGCCTCAGCCTGCGGTGAACCGGTATTGGCAGATACTTTCCATGTAGTGTTTACACCCGCAGACACCACTTATCACACAACAGACACTGCCATCTGCGCACCTTCTGATTATTACGTTTATACATTGACTGCTACTCCGGGCGACAGTTATTACTGGTATGACGCAGATACATCCGCTACACACAACGAAACACAGGGAGGCACCTATTGGGTGATCTCACAAAGAAATTGCTCCTTCACCATTGATACGTTCAATGTGTTCCTTACCCAGTCTTTACCACCATGCGTTACGGCAGTACCACAGGTAGCACCGGTGGTCAACCAAACAGAAATGTATCCTAACCCCGCATCGGCTGAACTAACCATTACGTCTACCAGCAAGATAACGTCCATAGCGATCAATAACCTCGTAGGGCAAACCATGTACAGTGGCGAATACAATACCAATAAAGCAGAGGTAAATGTGGCCAGCCTGCCCGCAGGCATCTACCTCGTGAAGATAAACGGCGCGGAGGTGAGGAAATTTGTGAAGGAATAGCCCTGCTGAAAATATTGATCCTCAATAATAACCCGGCAGTGATGCGGGGTTTTTATTTTTATATTTGTTGCTCCGAACTACTGCGTATGACCGTAAAAGAAATAATGACCCAGCTGGAAGCCTTTGGCAATGAAGGCATAAAAAAGATACTGCTGAAGCACGGTGTCAAAGAACCCTTCTTTGGTGTAAAGGTGGAGCACCTGAAAACGATACAGAAGAAAATAAAGAAGGACTACCAACTGGCCAACGAACTATATGCCACACATAATGCTGATGCCATGTACCTTGCCGGGCTGATAGCCGATGATGAAAAAATGACCAAAAAAGACCTGCAGGCATGGGCCAAGGCTGCGGTGTCCAAAAACATCAGCGAGTACACTGTGCCGTGGGTGGCGGCCGGCAGCAGGTATGGCTATGAGCTGGCTATGGAATGGATAGACGCTAAAGAAGAACATATAGCAGCCGCCGGCTGGGCCACACTCAGCGGCCTGGTATCCCTGAAGCCGGATGAAGATATGGATATACCCGCACTAAAAAAACTTTTTGCCCGCATAGCCAAAGACATACATACTGCACCCAACAGGGTGCGCCATGCGATGAACAGCTTCATCATATCAGCAGGCAGCTATGTGACCGCCCTTACCAAAGACGCTATAGCCACCGCCACTAAAATAGGCGCTGTAACTGTAGACATGAACGGCACTGCCTGCAAAGTACCTGATGCCATTGCCTATATCGATAAAGTAATAGACAAAGGCAATCATGGCAAAAAGAAAAAAGTGCTCAAGTGCTGACAGCAAATTCCCTTTGCTACATCTTTGTAAATGTCAATGTTAAGTTGGTAATGGTAGATGCGCCTGTAGACAAGCTGCTCGATTCCTTAACCGTAAGCACCAGCTGTGTATTGCTTACAGAAGCAATATAGAAGGTGCCACCCGATGGCACAAGACTGGGTGTACTAATACTGCGCAATAAAACATCACTATTGGGTATGGTGCTGCCGGTATAATCCCACCAGCCGGTGAGGCTATGGGTCGTGGGCACAGTGGCAGACGCCTGCTCGTAGTTCTCATCTATGCTGAAGGTACCATCGCTGTTAAAGGCCCAGGTTTCATCATAAACGGTAATGGTAGTGATACTGGTAGTGTCTGTTTCTGTAAGTGTATTGCTGCTATAAGAATAGGCAGTAGTAGTGAGCAGGCTGGTAGGCGTATTCTGATGCGTATAACTACCGGTAATGTTGGATATCTTCCATGTACCCACAATAGAAGGAGAAGAAGAACTGCTCTTTTTGCAGGAGCTGAATGCAAACGCTGATAACAGGAAGAACAGGACTACTGCATTTTTCATTTGGAGGTGTGGTTTAGTAAATTAAAAGTAGGTAATTTTTTACTTTTACCACTACATCACTTCTCCGCATGGCAGCAGAATACTCTAATACACCGTTATTCAAAAAGCTGGGATTGAAAGAGGGTTGTACCTTCAAAACAATACACGCGCCTGCGCACTACAAAGAACTGCTGGGCGATGCTGCTGAGCAGATCAGCTTCAAACAGCGTGCTATAAAAGACCTCGACATTATCCACTTCTTTACCAATAACCAAAAAGAGCTTACCACCCTGCTGCCCGTACTCATGCAGCAGATCAGCAAGAACGGCGCTATATGGATATCCTGGTACAAGAAAGCCTCCGGCAAAGCCACAGAACTGAATGATAACATAGTTCGGGAGACTGCACTCGCTATCGGCCTGGTGGATGTGAAGGTATGCGCGGTAGATGAAGACTGGTCGGGATTGAAATTGGTATACCGGTTGAAGGACAGATAACAAACAGGGGCTGCGATGTGCAACCCCTGTTCAAATATTTATCCTTAGAAAAATAATTATTGCGCTATAACCACATGCACCACTTTGTACTCATTTGCCGAGCGAATGCCCAGTACATACATGCCATTGGCCAGTGTGCCTGCTGATATGGTTTCATTGACCACACCGTTCGCTGCCATTACCTGGTGTGTAAATACCACCTGGCCCAGCACGTCTGTAAGCTCTATAGTCAATTCTTCGTCCATACCTGCTGCTGTGCTGCCCTTTATGGTGAACATACCCTTACTCGGATTTGGGAATACGCTATAATTGCTGCCTGTAGCGACCTGCGCCACACCTGTATGATCTACAGGGTTCACGGTGATGGTAACTGTCTTCGAGCCATCGCTGCTGCAAGCGCCACTGCCCGTTGCCACACAAGTATAGGTATTGCCGTTAGCAATAGCAGTGGCTAAGTAAGTTGATGAGGTAGCGCCTGTTATCGCTACACCATTTTCTTCCCACTGGTAGCCGGATACCGCGCTGCTTGCGCTGGCGGTAAGGGTGACATCCTGCCCTGCGGTGATGGTAGTGCCGGGATTTGCAGTAATGGTAACCACAGGGGTTACTATTGAATTCACATCCATATCCACAGCTCCGGTAGCAGTAGCAGGGATGGCGCAGGTATAGCTGCTGGTCAATGTTGCGGTAACCACATCGCCATTAGCCGGTGTATAGGTGTAAGAAGGCCCTGTTGCGGTAACTGCAGTGCTGTTCACCATCCAGTGGTATGCCGGTGTAGTGCCGCCATTTACCGGCGTGGCATTGAAGGTAACAGAAGTGCCAGCGCAAACAGTATTGCCCGGCGTGGCTGCGACTGATACTGCCGGAACCAGGAGCGATACCGAATTGACCACCGCTGTGCCGGTCATATTAGCAGCACACAAAGTAGATGGGTTGGTAGAAACAATAGTATATGTGCCTGTGGCCACATGCAGCCCAAAGTCTATAGCGCCGCCGGTGCCTGTTCTTGCTGCGCCTATAGTTGCGCCTGCCAGGTATAGCTGGTAGGTATAGCCTGTGGCCGTGCCGTCAAGGCCAATGTGTACACCATCGCTACCCGAGCAGAAATCGCCGCCGCCATCAACATTGAATACGGGCGGCAGCGGGTTGATGTTGATCGTTGCTGTGCCGCTCATGTCATTCGTGCAGCCGGTGGTGGTGTTGGTTGCCTGTATAAAGTAAGTACCTGCGGTGGTTTGGAATCCGAAGTTCAGTGGCGATCCTGCCCCTGCCATAGCAGCGCCAACGACCGAAGACCCGTCATAAAGCTGGTAGCTGATGCCTGTTTGCGAATTGGCCAGGCCAATGTCTTCGCCAATACCCCCACTGCAATAATTGCCGCCCCCGGTCACTGTATATGCCGTGGGTGCAGGATCAACTGTTATGGTGGTAGTAGCATAGCAAGTAGGGTCTATCGAATAAGTGATCGTAGCTGTGCCTGCGGATATACCGTAGGCTATGCCCGAACCCGGAACTACCGTTGCTATAGCCGCATTGCTGCTACTCCATACGCCTCCAGTTATGGTATCGGTAAATGATGTGGCTGCATGAGGGCATACTTCATTAATGCCCGCTATCATAGATGGTGCAGGCACCACAGTAACTGTAGTGCTGGTGCTGCATCCACTTGGCAGTGTATACGTGATATGCGCTATACCTGTAGCGGCACCTGTAATAATACCGGATGAAGACCCCGCAGTAGCAGCCGATAAGTCGCCACTTGTCCATATGCCGCCGGATGCGGTATCACTCAATGTTGTAGTGAGGCCATTGCACAAATGCTCCCTGCCGCTGATCGTGCCGGGCAGCGAATTGACCGTGAATGTAGTTGTGGCAAAACAACCTGTAGATGTGGTATAAGTAATACTTGCAGTGCCCGGTGCAAAAGTAGTGACCATGCCTTCGCCACTGCCAAGATTGAGTACGGTAACCAAAGTGCTGGTGAATGTACCAGATGGGTATGGCTCGTGTATGGTGATCGTATCGCCCCAGGCGCATACACTGCCCAGGCCGGGAACAGGAGGAACAGAAGTAACTGTAATAAGCGCAGTAGCAGCGCAGCCTGTAGATACGGTATAAGAGATAACCGATGTGCCGCCGGTGAGGCCGGTAACCAGCCCCGATGTATTGACAGTGGCTACAGCCGGTGAAGCGCTGCTCCAGGTGCCGTGAGCGGCATCTGTAAGATGCGTTGTATAGCCCGCACAAACGCCGAACGCGCCTATAATGGGCGATGGTATGGGCTGCACAGTTACCGGCATGGATGTGAGGCAGCCGGTAGGCAATGTATAAGTAATGATGGCCACGCCGGGGTAAACACCCGTTACTGCGCCCGCTACATTGACAGTAGCTATGGAAGGGCTGCTGCTGCTCCAGCTACCACCACCTGCATCAATAAATGGTTCCGTAGCATAAGGGCAGATAGCGGATACGCCCGCAATGGGAGCAGGCAATGGGTTTACGGTAACCGCAACCGCGGCCGGGCATATGCCACCATGTGTGTAGCTGATGACCGCGACACCTGAAGACATGCCGGTAACAATACCTGCGCCAGCACCTACTGATGCAATAGTATAATCGCTGCTCGTCCACACACCACCTGTAAGTGAGTCGGATAGGGTCGTCATCAATCCCTGGCACACTATGGGCAGGCCGCTGATGGTAGGGGCTACCGCATTCACCGTAGCCATGATGGTGGTGATGCAACCTGTAGGCAATGTATAAGTGATCACCGGTGTGCTTGAAGAAACACCTGTCACAATGCCTGTGGTTGAATCAACTGTGGCAAATGCGGGTGTGGTGGTACTCCATTTCCCGCCAGTTACTGCATCGCTAAAATGAGTAGTGAGGCCGATACAAACGTAGCCGGCTATAGTAATGGCAGGAGGCAACGGATTTACAGTGAGCAATGCGTAAGAGCTGCAACCAGTAGCGATAGTATAAGTGATCGTATCTACCCCTGCGGAAGACGCCGTCACCAATCCTGATGAAGGGTCAACAGTTGCAAATGCAGGCGTGCTGCTGCCCCAAATACCAGGCAATGTAGCGTCATGTACATTGGTGGTCAGCCCTTCGCATACCTGTAGTATGCCGCCGGGTACCGCAGGCAAAGGGTTTACCGTTATGGGTGCAGTAACTGTGCAGCCTGTGCCTAATGAATAAGTAACTATGGCCGGCCCGGCAACAATGCCGGTAACCACACCCGAAGAAATATTGATAGTAGCAGTAGTAGTGGGCGCTATGCTCCATACACCGCCGCCCGCGCCATTGCCCAGCGCCGTTGTGCCGTTCACGCATACTGCGGGTGTGCCGGATATGGCTGTAGGTATAGAATTTACCGTCACTACATTTGTTGTGGAGCAACCCGTAGGCAGGCTGTAAGTCATGGTTGCCACACCAGGTATTACCCCATGCACCGAGCCTCCACTGCTTACTGTGGCTGTGCCTGTGGCGCTGCTTACCCATGTGCCACCCGTTATGGTTGGCAGGAGTGTTATATTATCTCCCACACATACGCCCGATGGGCCACTTAGAGCAGGGACAGGATTGACAGAAATAGTCTTTGAAACAGCGCAAATGCCCAATGCATAGGTAACAACTGCGCCACCAACAGCAACACCGGTAACAGAGCCCGGAGTTGATCCAAGCGTAATGTTCGTACCCGTAGTACTCCAGTTGCCGCCGCTTACACCATCGGTAAGTGTAATGGATGAACCTGCACATACACCAGAAGGGCCGCCGATAGCAGCTGGCACTGCATTTACTGTAACTACAGCTACCGCAGAACATCCCGCCGATGTATAAGATATGGCCGCTGTGCCTGCCGTACTACCTGATACTACCCCGCTCACCGAAACTGTAGCAACGCCTGTAGCCCCGCTGCT
>CAIVKT010000675.1 GCA_903906615.1 uncultured Bacteroidota bacterium
CTATTCAGTATTGCTATTTCTGTGTTTGGTTGTATTTATCCGCCGGTTGCAAACCGGTAAGATTGCGCAGACACGAGTCAGCTCTCGCTCAGGGCTATGCTACAGACTCGCGCCAGTGTTAATATATACCAGTTCACTATCTTTAATCTAAAATCCGCCAAATGCAAAACCTCATAGCCTACCAGAAATTCCCTACTGCCGAAGATGCAAGTCGTGTTGCAGAACTACTGCGCGCGGAGGGTATAACCTGCGAGGTGGTGAAGCTACAGGCAAAACTGGCTGCGGTGTATATAGGCACTGAATATACGGAGCAGTATGAATTGCAGATACCCCAGGAAAGCTTTGTACGGGCCAACAAAATACTGTACAGCGATGCCGCAGCAGACATCAGTAATATAGATACCAGCCACCCGCTCTATGCAATGACCGATGATGAGTTGAAGGACATCATAGCCAAGCCAGATGAATGGGGGCCGGAGAACTATAGTGTGGCGCTGGCGCTGCTGAAGAGCAGGGGCATTAGTATATCCGCTACGCAACGGGCGCAATTGGAGGAGGAACGCATCAACACACGATCTGAGCGAAAGCCAATATCCGGTTATGTGCTGGTGCTGGGCT
This sequence comes from uncultured Bacteroidota bacterium, assembly GCA_903906615.1. GTDB lineage: Bacteria > Bacteroidota > Bacteroidia > Chitinophagales > Chitinophagaceae > Nemorincola. Next base: position 619 of record CAIVKT010000675.1, read on the forward strand.
ACGCCTGTGCGCTGATGCCCTTCCTGCTGAACGGGCTGCATTACTACAATAGCACAAAAGTGATACCTGTATGGTATTTCCCCGGATTCTTCGGGGTGCTTATAGGCGCTTTGATCGTTGTATCCAAGACCACCCTACCAGATGGCCGGCGCATTTCTACCTTCGATAACCGCACCATCAAGCACGGCCTTGCCATACTGGGTATGAACCTACTGGCATGGGTTATCAATGGGTTGTTGCTGGCGTTTGTAGTGTTGTAGAATAAGGGAGTAATCGTTGTGTGCTACGGCAATAACCAATGTGCGGGGTTCGACAGTGCTATATTGTAACATTTATAATCAGTTAGTTCATTTCCAAGTACAGCAGCTGCAAGATAAACAGTAGGCTTAGGCAACCAGTTAACACCCACCAACACCTTTCTTATGGCATCATCGCCATAGTACCTGCGGCAGGCACGGATATCAGGCACATCGCCACGCACAAATACACGCTCTATGATGAAGGCCGCCTTGCCGTCATAGTCCAGTGTATCAAAGTTAACATCCCAGAAAATACGCTTATTAAAAACCGGATGTTCTTTCTTCATAACCCAAATTTACGAATTTCCACACAATCATTACCGTATCTGCACCCGCTCACCATAGTATCTTGCCTGGGTATTGAAGAGCAGGTCGTACATCATACGCACGCGGGCCATTTTTTCGCGGAAGATCTGGTCCCAGAGGGAGTTGCCATTGCTCGCATTGAAGGCTATAGCGTTTATCTGCTTGTGATTGCTGATGTACAGCGCACGCTCATTATGAAAAGGTTGTGAAATGATGGTAAACTGGCTCAGCCCGAAAATATCCCTGCACCGCAGTATGCTGTCGAGTGTGCGGTAGCCGGCCACATCCATATATATACGCGCTGCCGGTATGCCATGGGCTACCAGGTCCTCTTTCATCAGCACCGGCTCATTATAAAAGGCGGTGCTGTCGCCACTCACTATGATGTAGTCAATTTTACCGGCCATGTATAGCGCTACGGTGGCATCAATACGGTTCTGGTAATAGGGGTTGACCATGTGGCGGGCCTTATCCTGGTACTTGGCTGTTCCCAGCAGCAGTCCTACTTTGTTCTTAGGGATGGTGTTCACATCGCTATACAGTTGCTTTTCCGTAGTATGCGTTACGGTATAATTCGCCCAGGCTATAACTGAGATCACCAGCAACAGCAAAACAACGATACCTATGCGCAAAATGCGTTCTAACATATTACAGCGTGCAAAATAAGTGCTAAGATACTCAATAGCAGGCAATGTGTATGGATGCGAAATGCAGAGGGTGTGTAAAACAATACTATTCCCCTATGTTTTTACCGATCAAACGACTATATTTGCACACTTAATTTTTTAAAACAATACAAATAGAATTATGAATCTTTTTTACCTCGTACCGTGCTTCGGTATACTGGCATTATTGTACACATTCGTGAAGAGCGCCTGGGTGACCAAGCAAGATGCCGGCAACGACCGAATGAAAGAAATCTCCACCTACATAGCCGAAGGTGCAATGGCCTTTCTGAAGGCTGAGTATAAAGTGCTGGGCTACTTTGTGGTCATAGCCGCTTTGCTGCTCGCAGTTATGGGCTATAGCAGCTCCAACTGGCTTATCGCGGTGGCGTTCATTATCGGTGCAGTTTTCAGCGCGCTTGCCGGGTTTATCGGTATGCGTATTGCTACAAAAGCTAATGTGCGTACCGCACATGCTGCACGTACCAGCCTCAGCAAAGCCCTCGCGGTTTCGTTTGGCGGCGGCTCCGTAATGGGCCTTGGGGTAGCGGGCCTTGCCGTACTTGGCTTAGGCGGCCTGTTCATCGTTTTACTCATGCAATTTGCGCCGGATGTGTTTCACCTGGCGCCGGATGCCATTTATGGCACCAACTTAGCTTTGGCCGATAAAGTAAAGCTCTCTATCGAAGTGCTTACCGGCTTCTCGCTGGGCGCTGAGAGCATCGCTCTTTTTGCGCGCGTGGGTGGTGGTATATACACTAAGGCTGCCGATGTAGGCGCCGACCTTGTAGGCAAAGTAGAAGCAGGCATACCGGAAGATGACCCCCGCAACCCCGCTACCATTGCCGATAACGTAGGCGATAACGTAGGTGATGTGGCAGGTATGGGCGCCGACCTTTTTGGCTCTTATGTGGCTACAGTGCTGGCAACCATGGTGCTGGGACAGGAAACAGTGTCTGTAGACAAATTCAATGGTTTTGCCCCTATCCTTTTACCCATGCTGATAGCAGGCACAGGTATACTGCTGTCTATCATAGGCACTTTGTTTGTACGCATTTCCGATAAGGCAGGGTTAAGCACAAAGGCTGTGCAAAATGCACTGAATATGGGCAACTGGGGTTCAATAGTGCTTACCGCCATCACTTCTTATTTCTTAGTTATGTACCTCCTTCCTGATACCCTTACCCTCCGCGATATACCTTTCACTAAGAATGGTGTAATAGGCGCTATAATGGTGGGCCTGGCTGTGGGTACATTAATGAGCATGATCACTGAATACTACACAGCAATGGGCAAGCGCCCTGTGCTGAGC
>CAIVKT010000676.1 GCA_903906615.1 uncultured Bacteroidota bacterium
CAGCACCGCCATCAGCAGCGTTTCCTTCCAGTACGGCGTTGTAGATTCTGTGATGCAGAGCTATACCTGGAGCGGTTCATTGGCAGCTCTTGGCGATACTGTTATTACCTTGCCTGCATCTACCAGCCTGGCCTATATGTCTTCCACAGCACAATCAGGCACATTCCCGTTCATCATTGCTATAACTGGCGTAAATGGCACACCTGATGTGGACCAGACCAACGATACCATGAGGTCGCAGTTTATTGTAGCGCCCAACTGGCCCGATACCATAGCCATAAAAATGCTCACCAGCAACCTGGCTGCCGATGGCGAAAACATAAACGCAAACCCCGCTGATGCCAGTTGGTATATTACCAATGTAAATGGCGATACCATTTTATCGCGTACCAATACCAGCTACAGCACACTGTATACGGATACCATATCATTCCCCTATAGCGGGTTTTATCAATTCACCATCAGCACACCGGGCTTTTGCTCGGGCCTGCATTGGTGGGCGCTTGATGCGGGCCTTACCGGCTACGCTCCCGGCTACCTGCAGGTAAAGAAAATGACAGGCGCCAACATCCCGATGCACAATTATAGCTATGCAACAAGTACCTCGCCATCCGCCCTTAAAAACGAAGGCACGCATGATGATTTTGGCTGCGGCTACTCTCAATATTTCTATGTTTCCAATGCACCTGCACCGCCTGCCACCAGCGTAAAAAATGCGCCGGTTGCACCTACTGTTAACATATATCCTAATCCTGCTAACGACGAGATCAACGTTGAGTTTGATCATGTGAATGCAGGCAGCGGCATATCTATGGTCAACATCCTGGGGCAGACGGTATATACCACTAACGTAAGCGCTAACAACATAAAGATAAACAGCCACTCATTTGCACCTGGTGTATACACCATCCTGTATAGCACTGCCGGTGGCAGCAGCAGCCTGGGTAAAGTAGTGGTGGCGCATTAATTCACAGGTTAGTGTATGAAAAGATATTGGTGCGCAGCCTTTTTCAGCCTGCTTTGTTTTTCGGATAGCCGTGGCCAGTCGCTTGCGTGCAACATAAGCGAGGTACGTATCAAAGAGTACAGTTTTGCCGGTAGTACAGGCGCAAAGAATGTGGCAATGCGCTATAGCAATGATCCGAACAGGGATAAGGCATCACTGATGATGTTCGGAGGTGCGGCGGTGGCAGTAGTGGGTGGTGGTATTTTACTGTCCAACCCCAATCCTAAGAGCGATGCCTATAATGATGGCCAGGGCGCACTTTTTTTAGGCGGCCTGTTGTTTGCGATAGGTGGCGTCATCAATCTTGTTCTTTATTGCTCCGATAGGTATGGCTATTCCTATTCCGTCATCAGTAAAAAGAATGAGTTCGGTGTAGCGTATAATTTCAAATGACCGTATAGCGCAGGTAAAGGGCTATGATCAATACATCGCAGGCCCTTTCTCCCTGTGGAAGATCTGGTGGCGTGACCATTTGTTTTTCTTCAGGCCGCGCCAGTGGTCGGTGCCGCCACCGCCCTTACTTTCGTACCAGCTGCGGTGCCTGCACCCGCGCACCATATAACCCAATGTGATGCCGCCTGTAGACTGCTTGATGGAGTTTTTAGCATCCCCGTTGGGTATATTGTTGGAGAAGCCCTGCTCATAGTTCACACGTATGTACCAGTGCTTTTTGCCGAGATAGCCGGCATTGAACCCGAGCCCGAAATCGAACCGCTGTATATCGGTACCTATGACCAGGTCGGTAGTGCCATTAATAGTGCCGGATGTGCCGACAAAACTCGCTGTAGATGTGCCGCTGATATTATCTCTTATATAAGGCCCTGCGCCAATGAAGAAACGTTCACTGCACTTGTCGCCCGATTTATATTCGATATTCAGCGGAAAGGTGAGGCAGTTCAATGCGATAGGATCTTTATTGACACCCACCTTTGCACCATCATTCTGGAAAAACGCGCCCGGCTCAAAGTATACATGGTGCTGGTCATTGAGCGCCATATCCGCTATGATCCCGAAGGAAGCCCCTGCCACATACTTGGTGGCTATCTTGGTGCCGCTTGATTTGATAGACAGGTTGGCCATGTTCAGGCCGGCCTCAAAACCAAACTGCGCATGTGCTGCAACGGTGCAGGCCAGCGCTAATAGTAAAAGCGTTTGTTTTTTCATAGGTAGCGGAGTTTGGTCAAATTTAATAAATATAGCAGAATTACAAACACTTTTTGAATGTCTTATATATCTGTATGCTTTACATGGTCAATAATTCAGGGGCAAAAAATATTGCCTCGCAAGATAAATGTAGCAAAGATGCCCGATCCTGGTTATCATTGGCCTGATTGGCACGCTTTTACTACCGTCAGTGATATGAAAAAACAAATTTTATTTATCGCATTGCTATTAAGTAGTTTATCGTTGCAGGTACACGCCCAGGTAAGGTTAAGTGTGAACCTAAATGCGCAGCCGGTGTGGGGCCCTGTGGGCTATGACCGTGCCGACTATTACTATATGCCGGATATTGAAGCCTATTATAGCGTTTCCAACAGGCAATACACCTATAACGATGGTGGCCGCTGGGTAACATCAGGGAATTTACCGCCCCGTTACAGCAACTATGATGTGTATAATGGGTACAAGGTCGTAGTTAACGAGCCTTCGCCATGGACACACGACAGCAGGTATAGGAAACAATATAGCCAGTATCGGGGCCGCCACGACCAGGCCATGATACGTGATAGCCATGATGAGCGATATTATGCAAATCCCGGGCATCCGCAGCATAACAACTGGGTACAGCAACATGGTAACGACAGGCAACAAGGCGGCAATGACCACCGCGACCAGGGACATGGCGGACATGATAACGGCCACGGCAACGAAGGCCGAGGTGATGAACACCATGATCGCTAAGTATATTCACCAATAAGCTACATTCTGTGAGTCGTATAGCCAGCCAGCTATGCGGCTCATTTACTTATAGTTTAGACACTGCCTCCGCTATCTGCGCCTCCAGCTTCCTGATCTTTGGATGTATGTTCTCATCCATGCTGTCGAACGCATATACGCCCTGCCTGTTGCGGCGTACATCGTGGCAATAGATATCTGACCGGTTGTATCCATTCACCATGTTGGGGTACAGGATGGTGGCGCTGTAGTGCAGGCCATCTTCATCTCTTACAGGTTCCAGCCGGCAATCTATAATGCCGTCGGGCGATTCAAATGTTAATTCAATGGCTTCTTCCATGGTGTAATATACCTTGCTAAGTTAGCAGAACAGCGGCACTTTATCTGCAATTGCAGTCCAGAGCCCTTTAATTATCTTTGCGCCCATGATCACTATATACGGTATAAAGAACTGCGACACCATGCAAAAGGCTATGAAATGGCTGGATGCAAAAAAGGTGGCGTATACATTTCATAACTATAAAGAGTCGGGTATAGATGACGCTACGCTAAAAGTTTGGCTGAAGCATTTTCCTACAGATAAGCTCATCAATACCAAGGGGACAACCTATCGCGCCCTCAGCGATGCGGACAAGGCAAGCATCGGCTCACCGGCAAAAGCCATAGCGCTGATGAAGAACAACACGTCGCTCATTAAGCGCCCTGTGTGGGACTTTGGTAACGGCGAGTTCTTCCTGGGATGGGATGAAAAGGAATTGAGCAAACTGGTATAGCCATTAAGTTATCCTTTGATTATCGTTCCTTACATAGGCACAAAATAGAAGTACTTGTCTGTGCCGCCTGAGGTGTACCTGATGGTACGTCCCAGCCCTTTAATAAATGGGTATGTTGTCTTAGCTGTTTTGTTGCCATAGCCTTCCACCCTGATGAGGGTAGCGCCAAACTCTTTTGGGTCGAGGGTTACATTTTCAGTGTTGAGGAGCAGTGTGCTGCCATTGTATTGCGCGGCAATAATATCCACAGGCGCGGCGTCATTGGGGTGTACTTTGCCGGAGGCATCTACATTAAAAAAGAACAATTCAGGAATAGTGTAATCGGGATAATCAGGGCTTTTTATTGCATTGCCGCTAAACTGTGTGGCAACAAAATAACCCAGACCTTTAATGAGCCGGAATGTTTGTTGCTTACCGCTGGCCTGGTAAAGAGGGTATGGTTTATCAAAAGCTGAAAAGCAATATACCGCACCATTTGGGTTGATTGTAACATTGGTGGTA
>CAIVKT010000677.1 GCA_903906615.1 uncultured Bacteroidota bacterium
CCGGGCTGGTCGTTCAACTTCGGTATGGGCCAAAGTATATTCCCGTTTTTCCTGCGCGATCCGTTTTCTCTTTTCTTTTACATAGCAGGTAAAGACAGTATCATCTTTGGCGCAGTGTATGTGGAGCTGGCAAAAATATTCCTGGGGGGCATGTTGTTTTTTTATTACCTGCGCACCATTGGGCTTTCTGGCATAGCCTGTATCGCCGGTAGTTTGTTCTTTTCTTTTTCCGGCTTTATGATCGTTGGCAGCGCGTGGACCATCTTTTCTTTCGAAGCATTCAATATGGCCCTGCTTTTACTGGCTTTTGAGCGTCTTTTTTTGCGGCAACAATGGTATTTGTTTCCTGTTGCAGTTTTCCTCCTTTGTATCTCGCAGCCCTTCAACCTGTATATCTACGGGTTTTTCCTGGCTTGCTATGCCATATTGAGGCTGTGCCAGACCGACACTTTCAACCGGAAAGACACAGGCGCTATCTTCCTGAAAATGGCAGTTGCCGGCATCATTGGCATTTTACTTAGTGGCCCTTTCCTGCTGGAGAACGTGGTGCAACTACTGGAAAGCCCCCGGGGCAGCGGCACCACATCCTACGCCCACGCACTCTCTGCAGCGTCCATGTTTGCTATGGCCGACCGTATATCGGCGGGCACTAATATCCTACGTTTTTTCTCGAGCGATATATTGGGCAACAGGGTAGACTTCAATGGCTGGCGGAATTATCTGGAAGCACCACTCTATTATTGCGGCCTGCCCTGCCTGCTTCTGCTGCCGCAGGTTTTTATGTTCCTGAAAAAGCGCACAAAATTGGTGTTCCTTCTTTTTATTGTTTTGTGGATGCTACCTATCCTATTCCCGTATTTCAGACAGGCATTCTGGCTATTTACAGGCGATTACTACCGGGCATATTCTTTCTTCATTGCTTTCCTCTTCATATTTTACGCGCTTCATGCGCTTGATAGCATCATAGCGCAACACAGGATCAGCCTGCCTGTTCTTTTCACTACACTTGCACTGCTGTACCTGCTTTTGTGTTACCCTTATTTTCCCGAGCGGGGAGCTTTAGACCACCCTATCTTCATTTTTGTGTGCGTGATGCTGGCAGTATATGCTGCCTTATTCGTAGTGATGAGCAAGGAAAATACAGCGCGCTTCATTACATGGGTTTTCCTTTTTTTAGTAGCAACAGAAGTTACCTACCTATCCTACCGTACTACTGATACAAGAGAGGCTGCTGATGCCGCAACGTTCTCGCAGAAGACAGGATATAACGACTACACCACCGATGCTGCAGCCTACCTGCAACATACCGACCATTCTTTTTATCGTGTAGACAAGAACTACGCCTCATCGCCTACCCCATGGCGCTCCTACAACGATGGCATGGCGCAAGGCTATCACGGCACCACAGCATACAGCCCCTTCAACCAGCTACACTATATCCTATATCTGCAAGAGATGGGCATAGCACAGCCCGGTGATGAGAAAGAATCCCGCTGGGCAGATGGTTTAGCCAATCATCCTATATTAGAATCAGAGAACCGGGTAAAATATCTGTTGGTAAAAGATACACCCGCTGCTTCCCTGTACCATTCGTATATCCCTATCGGCTCGTTTGGCGATGTAACTCTCTTACGCAATCCATCTGTACTCCCTTTTGGCTATACTTACAGCAGTTACATCAGCAAGAATATTTTTAATACGCTCAGCAACACACAAAAAGAAATAACGAGCATGCAGGCCTGTGTAGTTGACGATGCCGACATCAAAAGACTTACAGGCGTACATCCATATTCTTTACGGGATACATACACGGCAAGTGCATTTACTACTGATGCCGGATATGAATTGACCAGAGACACTTTACAGATCAGCAGCTTTACCGAATCTGCCATCACAGGCAGTGTGCAACTGGCTTCAGATAAGATCATGTACCTGTCTGTGCCTTATGATGAAGGCTGGCAATTAATGGTAGATGGCCATAGCGAGAAAAAAATGATCGTATTTGCCGGCATGACCGGCATATTGCTGCACAAAGGTTTCCATAGTGTGGCGCTTACTTATCATCTTCGTTATTTCAATACAGGGGTAGCTTTATCATTAATTGGTATTTTACTGTACCTGCTACTTTTGTGGAGGCCTTTGCGCAGGCCGTTATAATGATACACCTATCAAAATGCACACTGCAAAATGGCGGGTGTACATTGTGGCGGGAGTGCACTTCGGGCCATGCTATAATGCTATATTATAGCGCTACTTCTTCCAATGTTTTGCCAAAAGAAACGCCCCGGAAAAACCGGGGCGTTCTGTTTATCAACTTATGATGTTGTTTATTGTTCGATCACGATGTGGAACATCCTGTTCTCATCACCCGATCTAACGGTCAGTATGTACATACCATTTGCAAGGTTGTTGGCCAGTTGCACATGCTCATTGAGCTTGCCGCCCGGCGCTTGCGAGGTATTATGGAATACTACCTGTCCCAGTACATCGGTCAGTTCCAGTGTCACCTGCTGATCGGTTGCTGATGCCATTGTACCCTTCACTGTGAATGCGCCCCTGTTCGGGTTTGGCACTACGGTGAAGTCACCTGAGCCTGTGCTGATCTGCTGCACACCCACAGTGCTTACATCTACGTACAACCACTCATAAGAAGTGATCTTACAGATGCCATTGCTGGTTACCATGCACTCCAGTGAGTCTTCCCTGTATGTGCTGAAGGTGCTGCTTGTGTACACGTTGCTGGTCGCGCTGGGTATTGGGTAACCATTCTTGTACCACTGGTACGTCGGGTTTACCGCATTGGTCACAGAGGCTGTGAATGTTGCGCTTTCACCGGGGTGTATTACAGTGCCTGGGCTTGCCGCGATCGTTACTACAGGCATTGCTGCTGTATCCACCTGTATGCGCAGTGTGTTTGAGTCATCATCCGCAAGGCGGCATTCGTAGTTGCTCTTCATCACAACGTATACTTCATCGCCATTGGCCGGCACGTAAGTGTACAAACCTGCCGCACGGCCTGTGCCGCTGGATACAGGCAGGCCATTTACAGTCCAGTGATAGACAGGCGCGTTACCGCCAAATCCTGTTACTGCATTCAGGGTTACTTCTGTGCCCTTACATACTGTATCATCAGGCGTAGCGCTAATGTTCACCGTTGGATAGGTGTACGGCGTCACGGTCATGGTCACAATATTGCTGGTAACTGACGCAGGCGATGGGCAATTCACATTGCTCAGCATGTTTGCCGTTACATAGTCGCCATTAGCAGGAACGAAGGAATAAGTGCTGCCCGAGCCTACACCTACACCATTCACGCTCCAGTTATACACCGGTGATGTACCGCCGTTAACCGGTGTCGGTGTGTACAGGGCCGATGTGCCTGCGCACAATGTATCCTTTGGTGTGTTGATGGTTACTGATGGCGTCACTGTTGGTGTGATCACCACCGATGCTGTGCCATTCATATTCACCTTACAGCCTGTAGCTGAGCTGACCGCTACCGCATGGTAAGTGCCTGCCACTGTTTGCAGCCCGAAAGGCAATGCGCCGCCCGATCCGAGGAATGTGCCTACAGCAGTAGAGCCATGATACAACAGGTAGTTAGTACCTGTGCTTGACCCATCAAGGCCGATAGGTACACCGGTACCATCGGCACAATAGCTGCCGCCGCCCGTTATATTATAGATGTTAGGCAATGGCTGCACATAGATCGTTTTGATCTGGTAGCAACCTCCGGGATAAATAGTATAGATGATCGCGCAACTGCCCACGCTTACACCGGTCACTTCGCCGGTGCTGCCATCTACTGTAGCCACAGTATTATCTGTACTTACCCATACGCCGCTGTCTATCGCATCGCTAAATGGTACTGTAGTGTTAAGGCACACATTTGTTGGGCCAACGATAGGTAAAGGCTGGGCGTTCACGTGTATCGGATAGTTAGTATTACAGCTGTAGCTGTTGGTCAGGATAACGTTAGTATTGCCGCCGCGGTTCACACCGGTAAGGTCGCCGGTAGATGGGTTAATGGTAGCAATAGCTGTAGATCCTGTGCTCCAGGTGCCGGCAGATGAACTACTGAAATTAACTGTGTTCAGCGCGCAGAAAGATGTAGGCCCGCTGATCGCGTTAGGTATCGGGTTCACGGTCAGTGTAGATGTAACAGTGCAACCAGCACCCAGTGAGTAACTGATATCCACTGTAGCCTGGGCCGGGTTACCGGTGACCACACCTGTCGCAAGCCCATCGGCTGTGATCGTAGCTATTGTATTATCCGCAGAAGTCCATGTTCCGTGCGCTCTTCCATCTGTCAGCAGTGTTGTAGCGCCCTGGCATACGGTCAATGTGCCACCGATAGCAGTTGGTGGTTCGCTCACATATACTGCCTGCATTGCAGGGCAGCCACCCGGTGGCTGGTAAGTAATGATGGAAGACCCTACGGTGCTGCCTGTTACAAGGCCGCCCGGAGTTATAGGAGCAACGGCAGTATTACTGCTCGCCCATGTGCCTGGGCCGCCCGGTGTGGTATTGGTCAACAAGGAAGTGCTACCCACGCAAAGAAGGGTATCGCCCATGATCGGGTCTGGCGGAGGGTTCACGTTAATTGTCGCATTAACAGAACAGCCGGTAGGAAGCGTATAGGTGATCGTTGCCGATAGAGGGGCTACGCCGGTCAGCACACCGCTCGAAGAGCCGATGGTGGCTACCGTTACATCGCTGCTGGTCCATGTACCACCGCCAGACTCTGATAAAGTAACCGACTGGAGGGGACAAATATAAGAGGGCACTGTAATAGCTCTTGGTAAAGGATTAACTGTGAATAGTTGTGTTACAGGACAAGCGCCTGCCGTAGGGCTGAAGGTGATCAGCGCAGTACCGTAACCGCCTGTGGTTACATCTCCCGAACCATCAATAGCAGCTATTGTCGGATCGGATGAACTCCAGCTACCCGGGCCTGATGCGTCTGTAAGCGTTGTGGTCTGGCCCTGGCACAGAGCGAATGGTGGCGCTGCAATAGGTGCCGCAGGCGGATCCACATTTATGGTTGTCGTAGTATAGCATCCCGTAGGCAATGTGTACGTGATCACAGTAGCGCCTAATGTATGAGCTACGACAGTGCCTGTAACAGAGCCTATATCTGCAACTGATGTGGCGCTGCTCGCCCAGGTACCACCACCGAAGTCGGTGAGTGTGGTGCTGCCGGACAGGCACACTTCATTGCCGCCAGATATTGGCAATGGCAATGGCTCAATAATGATCGTTCTCGTTATCGGGCAACCAGTTGTTGGCGCAGAATAAGTAATAGTAACAGGGGTAGCTGCAGAAACTGTTCCTGCGGTTACTACACCGGTTGTAAGCGTGATCGGTGCAATACCGGAGTTGCTGCTGGTCCACAAACCAAGTGGAGGCGTGCTGGTATACCCTGCAAAGTTGCCGGAGCATATAGTGCCGGGGCCTACGATCGGTGTTGGTATCGGGTTGACTGTAATAACCGTAGTGGCTAAACAACCGCTATATGCAGTATTGGTAATAGTTACTGCACCTGCCGAAACACCGGTAACAACACCACCGGGGTTGATCGTTGCCGTAGCAGTAGAGCCACTGCTCCATGAGCCGCCGATAGTGGTATCGGTAAGCGTGATGGTTTGGCCTACGCATACTGTATTAGGCCCCAGTATCGGGGATACAGGGTCTACAACAACTGGGCTGAATACATAACAACCTGCTGCGCCATAGGTGATGATCACAGTACCCGAAGCAATACCCATGAAATCACCGGTGCCGTCTATGGAGCCAACGGCTGCGTCAGCGCTGGACCATGCCCCACCTAAAGAAGGATCGGTCAGGATGAGCGGAACACCTATACATGCATGTGAATGGGGGTCAATAGGCGCAGGAGGCGCTACCACACCAAACGGATAAGTAACTGCACACGATCCCAGCGTGTAAATCATCGATACGCTGCCCGGACTGACACCTATTGCATTCCCGGAGGAAGAGCCGATAGTGGCAATAGCGGTGTTGGAACTACTCCACAAACCGCCTGTGGTAGCATCATTAAGTGTAGCGCCTAATCCCTGGCAAACATTGGTTGGGCCGCTAATTGGTGCGGGGGCGATATTCACACTGACAAGATCAGTAGTCGTACAGCCTGCCGCAGATGTATAAGTGATCAGCGATGTGCCGCTGGCCAGGCCGGTAAAATGGCCCGTGCCATCTATGGTACCCGTAGCTGTGCTGCCGCTGGTCCAGGTGCCGCCTGCTGTCGCATCAAATAGTGTTATCATTGATCCCTGGCATACATGGGTTGCACCTGAAATAATTGCAGGGAATGGATTAACAGAAACGATGAGGGAAGTAGAACAACTGCCGGTAGGTAGCATATAGGTGACTGTAACCGGAACAACCGATGTTACAGCGCCGCCGGTAAATGTGGCAGTACTCCCGGAACCTACTATTGTAGCAGGATATCCGCTGGGGATGCTCCATGTGCCGCCGGAAGTAGCATCCGTCAAAGTAATACTTGAACCACGGCAAACATAGTCCGGACCGCCTATGGCGGCAGGTACCGGGTTTACCGTTATTGTTTCACTAACAGGGCAACCCTGAGTATAAGTAATGGTATCTACACCATAAATAGTAGAAGAAGCAATTATATGCCCCACTGCAGCAGACGGTATGCTTGCCAAAGCCGGATTTGAAGAAGTCCAGGTACCTCCTGGTGTAAGATCGGCATCGGTCATGGATGTACCCTGGCATAAAGAGGTAGGGCCTGTGATCGGTGCTGGCGCCGGGTTGACTGTAAATACACGGGAAACAGAACAAGCAGAACCGCCTAATGTATAAGTAACAGTACATGTACCGGGAAGGCCGGTTGACTGCAACACACCATTGAGCGCACCGATAGTGCATGGAGAGGTCGGTGTTACAGAATATACCCCACCCGGTACGACATTAGACAATGTATCCGTAAGCCCCTGGCACACGATAGAAGTACCAAGTATAGGCCCGGGAGCAGTAGTAACATTGACTGTTGTTGTAGCAATACAACCGGTAACTGTGGCATGGCAAGTAATAACAGCAGATACACCGGAAGTAGAACCCGCTGTCATCAACCCGGAAGTAGCGCCAATAGAAATTACTGTAGCCGGGATACTCGACCAGGTAACAGGAGCTACCACAGAGGTGAGGAGCGCTGTAGTGCTCGCACACATAGATGTAGGGCCGGTGATCGTGGGGAGTGGATTAATAATTACCGTGCGGCTGCCGGACATTGACAAAGAACAACCCGTAACAGGGTTTGTGGCAATAACTGTATAAGTGCCTGCAAGTGTTTCGAGGCCGAAGGCTATAGCCGCACCTGTACCCGTCACAACGTTAACGGTAGTTATACCTGTACCATTGTTGCACAATAGTGTATAGCCGATACCTGTACTTGAACCTGAAAGGCCAACTGCCACGCCGGCAAGGCCCGCGCAATAGCTGCCGCCACCTGTAACAGAGAATATTGTAGGCAACGGATTAAGTGTGATGACCGCAGTTGCGGCGCACCCTGTGGGCAATTTGTAAGTAATTGTAGAGGTAGTGCCTGTAGCTGCGGAAGTAGCCGTGGTAGGAGACCCAACAGTAGGGAACAATGAGGCAATACCTGCTGTGGCAGTCCATGTACCACCTCCTGTTGCATCAGCAAGACTGATAGTGCTGCCGCCGAGGCACATAGAATGCGGGCCTGTAATAGGCAGTGGTAACGGATTTACTGAAAATGCTTCTATCCGGGTACAGCCTGTACTGGCTAATGTGAAAGAAATCGTATCGCGGCCGGAAGCAGCCGAGGCAGCAGTAACGGTTGTGCCTACGCCGGTAGATGGCGATACTGTAGCTAAGCCCGTATTAGAACTTACCCACGTACCCACACCCGAACCGGTACCTGTTACAGAAATAGCAGAAGTGCCGCCTGAGCAGGCATCCATGCTACCTGTAAATACAGGGGGCAGCGGGTTAATGGTGAATGTGGAAGAAGTAGTACAAGTACCGCCCAATGAATAGGTGATGGTACATGTAACCGGTGTTAAAGTGCCCGTAGTTACTGCAGTAAGCGTACCTGCGCCACCTCCGGCAGTAGTAACGCTGGCAGCTGAAGTACAGGAAACAGAGAATGTGCCGCCACCTACTGCATCACTTACCGGCACCGACGAACCCTGGCATATAGTCAGAGGACTTGGGCTGATGGCTGATGGTGAAGTATTAATGGTGACCACAAAAGACGAGAAACAACCGGAGCCGGGATTGGTATAATATATAGTATCCACGCCATTTACAAGGCCGGTAACAGTAGTTATATCTGAGCCACCGGAAATGGTACCTGTCGAAACAGATGCGTTGGCATTGGATACACTCCAGTTGAGGCTGAAAGTGGCATCATGTAATATGATGGTGCTGCCTACACAAAGCGAACTGGCACCCGTGATCGGTAAAGGTGGTGTGGCAATAGTGATAGACTGAGTAGAAGAACAGCCCAATGGATCTATATATGTAGCAATAAAGCCACCACCACTTACACCGGTGACCGTACCGGTTGAGGAACCGATAGTGGCTATAGATGCAGAGCTGGTAGTACTCCAGGTGCCACCCGAGGGCGAACCCAGCAAGGTAGATGAAGTACCGGGACATAAAATGGTAGTACCTGTAATCACAGGCAGCGCATTTACTGTAACCTGGTAGGTGCTGGAACAGGTAGAACCTGTGGCAGGATAATAGGAAGAATACATAACTGTACCCAAACCAACAGTAGCCCCGTAAACATCGCCGGTAGAGGATACAGTTATTCCGCCGGAATAGCCCCAGGTGCCACCCGCGGTAGTATCAATATCTGTAACAGTACTGCCTACGCATACCTGGTTAGGGCCGTAAGGTATTGATGGCGGGGGAAGCACAGATACGGTTGTGTATGCAGCACATGTTGTTGGCAGTGTATAGGTGATCACAGCTGTACCTGCCCCTCTTGCTGTAAACACACCGCCTAAAGCTGTAATAGTGCCTACAGTAGCCGGGGCATCTGTCCATGCACCACCTGTTGGTGTGCCGAGCATTGTATTGACATCGCCTACACACATAGCCGTAGTACCAACCACTGACGGCAACGGGTTGATGGTTATTGTGCGATAAGCGGAGCAACCTGTAGTAGGCGTATACGTAACCGTTGCGGTAGATGTGCCAAAACCTGTAACAACAGCATTGAGCACACCGGTACTTGACCCTATTGATGCCTCTACAGCAGGCGAAACAAGCCATGACCCGCCTGTGGTGGTATTCGTTTCTGTAATAGTACCGCCCTGGCAAACAGCAGAAGGGCCGCCGATTGCCGGGGGCAACGCATTAACAGTGATGACTGTAGTAATAGAACAACTGGTACCTACTGTATAAGTAACGGTAGCAACCCCGGTGGAAATACCGGTATATAAACCCGAACTGGCGTTGATGGTGCCATAAGCAGTAGGAGAACTGGTCCATACACCGCCAACCACGCCATCAGAAAGGCTTATACTGTTACCGGGACAAACACTGGAAGGGCCCGATATGGTAGTAGGAACAGAGAATACGGTAATAGTAGTATGCGCAACCTTGGTACAGCCTGAGCCATCTGTTGCCGTGACCGAATACGTGGTTGTAACGCTGGGGGTAGCAACAGGCGAAGCACAGGTAGCGCAACTAAGGCCTGTAGAGGGGGTCCACATATAGGTAATGGGGCCTGTAGCCGTTGTTGCCACTGTAGTTAATGTAACACTGTTGCCTGCGCAAATAGAAGTATCTGCACGGCTGGTAATAAATAGTGTAGAAGGTTGAACTCTTGTGTATAATGTATCCGGGCATCCGTAGCCGGTATAGGGTGTAAGTACTACCGCATAAGTAGTTATTACAGTAGGTGCAGTAATAGAAACGACCTGGCTGGTACCATAAGATGTACTGAAAGTTGCCGAGTCATACCAGTGATAAGCGGCATACCCATCAGGCCCGGAAAGTATGGTAGTACCGGATGCGCAACCAATGAGCGAGTTCGCAAACAGGCCGCAGGTCATATCTATATAGCCATAACCGAAGTGGCCACCGGGGCTACAACCGTTAGCAAGAAAATCAACAGTAACCGTTTTACCACTTTCACCGGGGAACTTCAAATTACCCGTAGTCCACGTTTTATAGTTTACATCTCCGCCAACTGAGGAAGGAAGAAAACCCGGCACAGAGCCATCAGCGACATAAGTATAAAGGGCACAAGGTATGGAGCTGCCTGTAGCCGAATCCACGGCGCTGATCACCATTCTCGGCTGCTGGCTCGCAGAGTGGCCCGGGTTTTCCAACACCACGGCATAGTGATAAATAAGGCTGTATATGCCGCCACCGGTGGGTACATGTACATAATACCTGGCCCTGTAAGCAGGAGCGTTGGTTGTATCGTGCCCGAGCTTAAAGGAATAGGACCCACCACCCGGCGCCACTATAGGAAAGCCGCCATAAGGGTCGGTACCGGTACCCGTGGTCAACTGGTGCATGCCTGGCACCGGCGCTGTAGACGTAAGCGTGTACGTAGGCCCTGCGGCCACACTACCGCGATAATAGACCCAGTTGTTGTACGTACCGGTCTCAAAGTCAATGTTGGTAGGGCATTGGGCCACTGCTGTGAGATAGGATCCCAGTAGGATAAGGGGCAGGAGAAGCGTAAATTTGTTTTTCATTTTCGTTTTGTATTAAGGTAATAAAATGCTCCTTGAGAGGGTTTACGGTTTTTAAACTAATATTTTAACATACAATCATCAAGCAAGTTATGTATTAATATTCAAATTTCACAAGCATGATGGATTTTTTATTCTAAATGTGTACAAATACATGGAAACAGGTGCATTTTTTTAATCGGGAATTTATAAATAAGCTAATATTTTACAATACGTAAACCATTGAACAAAATAAAAGATAGCGGTATGTGTACATTTGGACTATAGGTTCACTATTTTTATTTTTCATTCTTAATCACACATCATGGCAGATACTACACAAAAACCATTTCCATCCGACATTGAAATATCTCGCTCTACAGTATTAAAACCCATAGCAGAGATCGCAAAGCATTGCGGCATCAACCCCGATGATATCATCCCTTACGGAAAATATAAGGCGAAGGTGCCGCTGTCTTATATTGATGAAGAAAAGATCAAAAAAAGCAACCTGATATTGGTTACCGCCATCACGCCCAACAAAGCAGGCGTGGGCAAAACAGTGACCAGTGTTGCCTCATCCCTCGGGCTGAATTACATAGGCAAAAAAGCAGCGGTGGCATTGCGCGAACCGAGCCTTGGGCCTTGCTTTGGGATGAAGGGCGGCGCTGCAGGCGGCGGCTATTCGCAGGTGCTGCCCATGGAAGATATCAACCTGCATTTTACAGGCGACTTTCATGCGATCACCTGTGCCAACAACATGATCTCCGCACTGCTGGACAACTACCAATATCAAAACAGGCATACCGATAAAACGCTCGATAAAATAGTATGGCGTCGCGTGGCCGATGTGAACGACCGCTCACTCAGAAATATAGTTACCGGGCTTGGAGGCTCTGCCAACGGCATACCTACCGAAGGTGGTTTTGACATAACTCCGGCATCAGAGATCATGGCGCTGTTCTGCCTCTCTACCAGTGTGGAAGACCTTCAGGCACGCATTGAGCGCATAGTGCTGGGCTATACGCACGACAAAAAACCTTTTACAGTAAAAGAGTTGGGCGTAGCTGAAGCCATAACGGTACTGCTGAAAGACGCACTGCTCCCTAACCTCGTGCAAACAACGGAGCATACACCGGCATTCGTACATGGCGGGCCGTTTGCAAACATAGCCCACGGCTGCAACTCTATACTGGCCACCAAAATGGCTATGAGTTGCAACGATTATGTGGTCACAGAATCGGGCTTCGGGAGCGACCTGGGCGCTGAGAAATTCCTCGATATCAAATGCCGCCTCTCCGGCCTGCGGCCAAAGGCAACCATCATCGTTGTTACATCAGCCGCACTGAAGTTGCATGGCGGCGTGATCTCAGCAGAGATCAACAAACCTAATATGGAAGCCCTGATAGCAGGCCTGCCCAACCTGCAAAGGCATGTGCAGAACATGAAGAACTTCGGGCAAAGCGTGGTGGTATCTTTCAACAAATTCAAGCACGACACAGAAGAAGAGATAACACACCTCACCAACTTCTGCGAGCAGCAGGGCGTGGTGTTTGCCATCAACAACGGCTTTACTAAAGGTGGCGAAGGCGCAGCAGAGCTGGCAAAGAAAGTGGTGGCGATGATCGAGAACCACCCATCGCAGGATATCAACTTCACCTACGACCTTACCGACAGCATCAAAACCAAAATAGAAAAGATAGCCAAGAAGATATACCGCGCAGGCGATGTAGTATTCAATGGCAGCGCATTTGCAAAGCTGAAATCATTTGAGGCCAACGGCTGGGGCAACCTGCCGGTATGTATCGCCAAAACGCAATACTCCTTCTCCGACGATGAGAAGAAGATATGCGCCCCCGAAGGCTTCACCATCAACATCCGCGACCTGGTCATCAACGCGGGCGCAGGCTTCATAGTAGCCGTAGCCGGTGAGATCATGCGTATGCCAGGCCTCCCAAAAGACCCGCAGGCACTGCACATAAAACTGGTGAACGGACAGATAGAGGGGTTGAGTTAAAAAAAACAACCGAACGAAAATGAAACGCCACATGCTGAAACCATGTGGCGTTTTTGATTTCTATTCTATTTTATGAAAAATATCTTACCTTTCTGATACAGTTTTACGTATCTCATAATGAGTACAGGGGCAGGTTCCCAGTATAGGGGCGTGATATGTAAGGTTGCTTTTTTGACTACGATCAGGTCTGTATTATGTCTCTTTTTTTAAGTTCAATTTCACTTCATCCGGGCGAAGTATTGGCTGATGAGTTATTGGCGAGAGAAGAGGTCAAATCTGCTTTTGCGATGAGGATAGGTATATACCCATCAGATTTCAGTGATCTGCTAAAGGGCAAAAGGAATATCTCTGCAAGTATAGCGGTGCGGCTGGAAAAAGAACTAAACATTCCTGCCGAATTCTGGCTTGGATTGGAGATGGATTATGACTTGCATAATGAAAGAGAAAAAATAGCTTTGATCGCAGGGTTTTTCTTAACCCACATGCTTCCTTATCTTAATAATCACCAGCTTTGAAGTAGGCGTATTGCTCTTATCCGCGGTGCTTCCTATTGGCACTAATACATTGGTCTCCGGGAAGTAGGTGGCAGTGCATTGCCCAGGTATGCTGAAGGGTATGATGATGAACTTATGTGCCACACGCTCGGCGCCGCCGTGATAATTATAGAGGTCTACCACGTCATTGGCTTTAAAGCCCAGGCGGTCAATATCTTTTTCATTCATGAAGATCACACGGCGCTCATTGTACACGCCACGGTAGCGGTCGTCGAGGCCATAGATAGTGGTATTGAACTGGTCGTGGCTGCGCACGGTCTGCATCATCAGCTCATCTCCTGCCAGCTTATGGAAAGTAACGTCTGATGTAGTAAAATTCGCTTTACCATTGAGTGTGTTGTATTTATTATCCCGCGCGCCGTTGGGCAGGTAGAAGCCACCCAGGTGCCGCACCCGCTTATTGAAATCATTGAAGCCGGGTATCACCAACTCAATATCATTGCGTATGTAATCGTAGTCTTCTTCATACAGGCCCCAGTTGATCTTTGAATTGCTGCCAAACGTGGCCTTCGCCAACCGGGCAACGATCACAGGCTCACTCAGCAGGTCATCGGATATTGGTTTCAGGCTGCCCTTCGACATCTGCACCACGCCCATAGAGTTTTCGCACGTCACAAACTGATCCTTGCCATTCATCACATCTTTATCGCTGCGGCCATAGCA
>CAIVKT010000678.1 GCA_903906615.1 uncultured Bacteroidota bacterium
AGGTACACCATAGAGTCCTTAACCCCGGCCACCTTCAGGTGAATGGTATAGCCAGTGCGCGCAAAAGAGGACATCGCCATGCCCGCAAGCAGCATGACAACGAGGGATATTCGCTTCATTTATCAGTTATTAATATTGGGTTTCCGCCTATACAGACGAAGAAGAACCGCAACATGTTGGTTCAGGCTCAAAAATAAAGTATAAAGTTGGTGTATCCCAATAGAAACGGGGCTAATTTGGATTATAACATATTTTTTGCAGGTGAGGCGCTTTTAACCAGTATAGAATGAAAAACATGTAACACAATATCAAATGCGTAGATAACAGTTCTTAATCTCCGCATAATGTGCGGAGATTACCATAACTTCGTAATTAGTGGCAAAATCAATTACATATATTTACCGGCTGCCCGAATGGCCAACGTTTCATTATGACAATGAAACGATAAGCCCATTACTTGCTGCTACCAGGCACCGGCAAGGCCGCCTGCTGGGCTATATGGAGGCGCTTGGCTTCGACCTGCGCTCCGAGGCCATGCTGGAATCGCTAACGATAAATATCATAAAGACCAGTGAAATAGAAGGTGAGATACTTAACCCATCACAGGTGCGTTCGTCTATAGCCCGCAGGCTCGGTATAGATATAGCAGGTTCTGTTACATCTGACAGGAACACAGACGGTGTAGTAGAACTGATGCTGGATGCTACGCAGAACTTCAGCACGCCGCTTACTGCGGAACGTTTGTTTGGCTGGCATGCAGCGCTCTTCCCGACAGGGCGCAGCGGTATGTATAAAATAAGCACAGGCACCTGGCGCGATGACCACAACGGCCCCATGCAGGTAATATCGGGCGGATATGGCAGGGAACAGGTACACTTTGAAGCCCCGCCAGCGGCTGATATAGAAAAAGAGATGGACCGCTTCCTGACCTGGTTCAATACCGATACGCAAACAGACCCGGTACTGAAAGCTGCAATAGCGCACTTTTGGCTCATCACCATACACCCCTTCGAGGATGGCAATGGGCGTATAGCACGTGCCGTAGCCGATATGCAACTGGCGCGTGCCGACGGCAGCCCACAAAGATTTTATAGCATGACAGCACGCATACAACAGGAGCGCAACGACTACTATAATATATTGGAGCAGTCGCAAAAAGGCACCACAGATATAACGGTATGGCTGCAATGGTTCCTCCATTGCTTAGACAGGTCGCTTGACCTTACTGATGTACTCCTCAAAAAAGTATTGGACAAAGCAAAATTCTGGGAGCGGTTTGCCAACGAAAACTTTAATGATCGCCAAAAGCTGATGCTGAATAAACTGCTCGATGGCTTTGAAGGCAAGCTCACCACCACCAAGTGGGCCAAGCTCACCAAATGCTCGCAAGACACTGCCATGCGCGATATTCAAAACCTGCTGGATAAAGAAGTGCTAATGAAGGAAGATGCGGGCGGGAGGAGTACGGGGTATGGGTTGGGGAGTGTATGATTCGAATTAATACAATCGTTAATAGCAAACTCTATTTTGTTTTTCCAGCCTTAGGTATGGCATCAGGAAACATGATCAGATCAAAGTCTACTATATAATTCTGTTCATTTATTCTCATACTGGTACCGTTTTTTCCGATCATGCTGAAAATTGTTTCAAAGGCCATTGAACCTTCATTGTTGCTTCTTTTATTGAGATACTTGCAATGTTTAATAACCCCATATTTTTCATGAAGCGAGTTTAATTGCGTTAGCGTCCAGCGGCGCTTCTCCATCTCTCTATATTCGGGGGAAAACAGATAGGCAATGCTATCTCCCTGTTCGTTATTATAATATTTCACAAACCTGTCCATAACCTTTTGGTAATTTGGATTTCGAGTTTGTGCGGTAACCATAAATGATTGGAAGCAAAACGTGAATAATATTAAATACCTCATTCTTCAAAAATAAATAAAAACATTACTACAACAATATTACCCAATATTATTTTATGACACGTAAAAGCTTTACATTTATAATGTAGCATGGCGGAAAGGAGCGGCGGAATTTCTGAACCTTAATTTTTCAATTGTGAAAAAATACCTCAAATTATG
>CAIVKT010000679.1 GCA_903906615.1 uncultured Bacteroidota bacterium
GCTGTCAGTATATATATACAACCGTTGCTTGCTGCAATCAAAATTATCTTTCGCATAATTTTCGGCATTTACCTTTCTGATCGAATATTTTGGCTCATACAGTGTGCCGGCATACATGCTAACGCTGTCGTTTGTGAAGCATATCTGTTGCTTTAAATAACGTTTTATCTCGTCTTCTTCTAATCCATAAATAGTCGAATACTCATGGGCTATAGGCCGCCAGCAGGTGGTGAGTGAATGAATGATCTTAGTTGAATCTATTGCCTGTGCCGAGCATGTGCCACTCCATGGCCCCAAGGCGAATATTGTCAAAATGCAGAAGTATCTTCTCATTGCTTCCTGGTTTTAAAAATGTTTACTTTCCTTTTAGGCTGGTAATCCGCATCGTTCCTAACGCCAATTTCATCCCTGCGCCTGTTGATGAGTCCCTTGGTAACACCCGGCGCTTTGGAATGCACAAATCTGTTCCAGTCGTTGCGCAGCTGGTCAAAGTCGGCCTGGCTATTTATGTCATTGACTATACTGGTTGCTTTTGAGAACCCGCCAAGGTTGTATGCCAGCATGATGAGGGCATCAAATTGATTTTGCGTGAGCGGCACATTGATGAATTTTTTCACCTGGTCTTCGTATTGCGGCATTTTCTGCCTGATGATTTTTTCAGCCTCCTCCCACGTTACCCCCTTCTCCCACTTTGTACCCTCGCTGTAAGGAACAAAAAAGCCAAAACCGATGGTGTAGCCGCCGTCTTTGAGCGAGTACAATTCAGGTGAAAAGCCTTCCAGTTTTTCCAATAAGCTGTAACCTTCATCGGAAAAGTGCATACCGGCTACCGGGTATTTCTTTTCTTCCAGATCAGGGACAACTACAGTATCCATTTTGCCGGCAGGAATACGTGTTTTTAAAAGCGCTATTGGCGATACCGCCAGCATTGTATCTACTTCTATTATTATCGGTGGTAGCGGTGGAATGGTTATGGCGCTTACCAGATCGGCGACACTATCTGTTTTCAGGATGACAATGGGCGTGGGAATGAGATGCACTTCTTCGATGAACGGCGGAAGTGGTGGAATGTTTGCCGCAGTGAGGCTGCCGGTAACAATATCTGTTTTAAGGATGACAATGGGCGTGGAAATGAGATGTACTTCTTCGATGAACGGCGGAAGCTGTGGAACGTTTGCGGTAGTGAGGCCATCGGTAACACTATCTGTTTTCAGGATGACAATAGGTGTGGGAATGAGCTGCACCTCTTCGATGAACGGCGGGAGCTGTGGAATGTTGGCGGTAGTGAGGCTACCGGTAACAGTATCTGTTTTCAGGATGATAACGGGCTTAGGAGGGGTAGCTTTAATAATATCAGCGTTAACGATGTGAAAACGGGTGATTATAGTAACATAGTCGCTACTGTCAAGGACAGATACCTGCTCCAGCCTGGTGCCCGGATTATTGCCTAGTAATGCAGGAATGCCATGTAAATTATTTGTTGTTGCTGCTTTAATAGAGTCAATAGCCTCCTTTCGCAGCTTTTGGCCGAACAATACAACGGGCGATAAAAGGAATAACAACAGCAACCGTTTCATATCACAACTTATGTGGGAATTAATCACATAAATATAATAAAATAGGGGGTTGGGTGTGTTATTTTATTGTGGGGGCTGGTTGTGACGACCCGGAATATAGATTGTCACAGTTAGTTCCGATACAGAATCTATCTGATTTTTTGAAACGCGCTAGAATCAATGCTTTTCAAATAAAAGCGAATCTGAAGTAACATTCTATCAACAAAAAAAGGTCAAACACTAGAAAATAGGAAAATCA
>CAIVKT010000680.1 GCA_903906615.1 uncultured Bacteroidota bacterium
ACCCGGGAATTTGTAGTAAGTGTATAGGATGTTCATTTAGTTAACTATAAAAGAAACCGACATGAAAACAGAAAACGAATTATTAGCGCTTCCTCCTGAAGTGGACGAGGTGAAGAGTGTATCGAGGCGCAGGTTCTTCCAACTTTCCGGAGGGCTGGCAGGCGCAGGGCTTTTAGTGGCATCGTGCCATAAGTCAAGCAGTAACAACGGCATCAACCTGGGCAGCGGCGACATAGGCGTACTTAATTACGCTTATGCGCTAGAACAACTGGAAGCTGCATTTTATATACAGGTGATCAATACACAATACACCGGTATTACGACAGATGAAGTGGCACTACTCACAGATATACGCGATCACGAAGTAGCGCACCGTGAATTTTTTAAAGCAGCATTAGGAACAAGTGCCATACAGGCGCTTACCGTGAATTTTGCATCCATCAACTTCAACGACCGCACGAGTGTACTTACAACTGCCAAGACATTCGAAGACCTGGGTGTATCGGCCTACAATGGCGCAGGCAGGCTTATTGTGAGTCCTGACTACCTTACCGTAGCCGGTAAAATTGTATCTGTAGAAGCCCGCCATGCCGCATATATCCGCGACCTCCTATACTATAATTCGTTTGCTGATACTACAGCTGTAGGCACTAACGGACTGGATGTGGAAAATAGTCCCACATATGTCCTCAACGCAGCCAGCGCATTCCTTTCTTCCAAACTCGACGCAAGTCATTTACCTAACATGTAAAAAACAACAACCATGGATCTTAAATTCATTATAGACGAAATACAAAAGGCCGATCCCGAAGTTTACGAGAAGATCAGCCCGCGCAGGGACATATTAAAGAGCTTTGGCTCAAAAGTAGCGATAGCTGCATTACCCATAGCCCTTGGTTCTATGTTCAAAAAAGCATATGGCCGCACATCGAGCGTGGTCATAGATACGCTCAACTTCGCACTGGAGCTGGAATACCTGGAATATAACTTTTATCATAGCTGCAATACCTCTACTACGCTTATGATACCAGGTACAGACCAGCCTGCGTTTGCGACAATAGAAGGCCATGAGCTACAACACGTGAACTTCCTGCGTACGGCGATACATAATGCAGGCGGTGTACCGTATACTCCAAACCATTATTCCGGCGACCCCGTAACCGGCGACCCATACACTCCACTCGGCTATGACTTTACCGCAGGTGGTATGTTCCCTGTATATACCAGCTACGCTACTTTCCTCACTGTATCGCAAACGTTTGAAGACACCGGTGTGCGCGCATATAAAGGACAGGCAGGCAACCTGCAAAGTGACCCGGATGTACTGACATCGGCCCTGCAAATACATTCTGTGGAAGGACGCCACGCATCGCATATAAGGCTGATACGCCGTAAAGCAGGAGTAGCAGATAATCCTAAACCATGGATAACAGGCAATATAGCGCCGGCAAGCGCTGTACAGGCCAACTACAATGGTGAGGACAATACTACCCAGCTTACAGTGAACATCACATCTTTGCCCGGTGTGAGCGGGAATGTAACGACAGTATGTGCAACGGAAGCATTTGACGAGCCGCTGACCATGGCTGCTGTGCTGCCATTGATAGCGCCCTTCATTTTACCATAAGTAAATATAATATAATAATAGGGGGCTGTGCAGTGCATAGCCCCTGTTTATTTGGCATCAGGTATTACCGGACTTTTGCTGGATATAGGCAATACCATTGAGCAGATTGCCCAGCACTACGAGTCCAAGGCCCCAGAAAAGCACCGGCTTGAAATTACCTTTATGGGTAAGCGCCATCACTACGGCGGATATGTTGAATACCATACCTGCGATGGTAATGATAACTGCTGCAAGTCTTAATTTCTGGATCATGTTCATGTGCGGGTAAAATTACATTTATTTTGAAAATAAAA
>CAIVKT010000681.1 GCA_903906615.1 uncultured Bacteroidota bacterium
ACCGTACGCACCGTATAGGCCAGACCAAGAACATTTTCGCTTATCGCCTTATCTGTAAGGATACCCTCGAAGAAAAGATGCTGCAGCTCCAGGAGCGCAAGCGTGCCCTTGCCGCAGACCTTGTCTCAGACGACAGCGCCTTCCAGCGCAGGCTCACGAGAGATGATATAGAATTTCTGTTTAGCTAATAATGAATATCCCACCCTTCAAAGGTGTGGGACACTTGCCCCGGATGTGCCGCACTTCAAAAGTGTGGCACATCTGGCCAAAACAAATAAGACAACATGAAATAATTTAAGAAAAGAACACCCGGAAAAAGACAAAAAGCTGAATATCTATGATTTTGTTGGCATCATTACTAAAAAGGCAGCTGGAAATGAAAAAGGTGATCGCTGAAACTTGCGGTCAAATAGATATGGCGGCGTGGAAAACCCATGCTGATAAGAACAAAAAACAGATCCCACAATAATTTTCCCCTATTTTAAATCTGCTATAACATTTTGCAAGCGGCAAATTCCGTAAATTGCATGGGAGCTATTTATGAATAAAGGCAAGAAAGACGCAGGAAATATTGTAGTGCAGGGCGCGCGGGTACACAACCTGAAAAATATAGACGTAAGCATTCCTAAAAATAAGTTGGTAGTAATAACTGGTATCAGTGGCAGTGGCAAATCGTCACTAGCATTTGATACTATTTTTGCCGAGGGGCAGCGCAGGTACATGGAGAGCTTTGCGGCCTACGCTCGCCAGTTCATGGGCGACCTGGAACGACCTGATGTGGACAAGGTGACCGGCCTTTCTCCGGTCATTTCCATAGAGCAGAAAACCACTAACCGCAACCCAAGATCTACAGTTGGCACGGTTACCGAAGTGTATGACTTCATGCGCCTGCTGTATGCGCGCGTGGGCGAGGCATATTCTTATAATACGGGCAAGAAGATGATCAAATTCAGCGAGGAAGAGATCATTGCGCATATCTACCAGACATTTACCGATAAGAAAATAATGATACTGGCACCCGTGGTGCGTGGCCGCAAGGGCCACTACCGCGAGCTGTTTGAGCAACTGCGCAAGCAGGGCTACCTGAAAGTGCGTGTGGACGGCGAGGTAACTGACCTCAAAGAGCGCATGCAGGTAGACAGGTATAAGATACACGACATAGAGCTGGTGGTAGACCGACTGGCGGTGCAGCCCGATGTGCAGGCCCGCATGAGCCAAAGCATACAAAAGGCCATGCAGATGGGTAAAGACCTGATGTTTGTGGCCGATACAGATAAGAACACCATAGCGCAATACAGCAAGCAACTGATGTGCTTAGATACCGGCATCTCTTACGAAGAACCATCGCCCAATACATTCTCGTTCAACTCACCGTATGGCGCCTGCCCGCGCTGTAAAGGCCTGGGCAGCGTGTACCAGGTGAATATGGCCGAGGTGCTGCCCGATATGGAAAAGAGCATTACAGAAGGCGGCATAGCCCCGCTGGGCGGCGAGCGCGATGCGTGGGCGTTTCAGTTGGCTACTGTTACCGCAAAGAAGAACAAGATACCCTTAGACAAGCCACTCAAAAGCATACCGCAAAAGCAACTGAACATACTGCTGTATGGCAACGAAGAAGGTGTGATCACCTATGTGCAGGACGACCAGGAAACCTACCACGAAACGGTGGTTCAGCACAACTACGAAGGCATTGTGAACATGGTGCTGCGCTGGTTCAACGAAACGACATCGGAAGGGGTGCGCACATGGGCTGAGAACTTTATGGAGCTGAATAATTGCCCGGTATGCGAAGGCGCGCGACTGAAAAAAGAAAGCCTGCATTTTAAGGTGGACGGTAAGAATATCTCCGAAATATCGGAACTGTCTTTGCAGGAGCTGATGGTGTGGTTTGCCGATATTGAGGATCGCCTGGGCAACAAACAGAAAACAATAGCCAAAGATATAGTAAAGGAGATACGCGACAGGCTGCACTTCCTGCTGGATGTGGGCTTGCATTATCTTACGCTCAACCGCTCTACCCGCACACTGAGCGGCGGCGAGTCGCAACGCATACGGCTGGCTACACAGATAGGATCGCAGCTTACGGGCATAACTTATATACTGGATGAGCCCAGCATTGGCCTGCACCAGCGCGATAACCAGAAGCTGATCAAGGCGCTGAAAGACCTGCGCAATGGCGGTAACTCGGTGCTGGTGGTGGAGCATGATAAAGACATCATGCTGGCAGCAGACCACCTGATAGATATTGGCCCTGCCGCAGGCAGGCATGGCGGCAGCATAGTAAGCGAAGGCACACCTGCCGAGATATTGCTACAGAACACCACTACAGCCCGCTACCTCAATCATACGCTGCAAATAGAAGTACCCGAAGAAAGAAGAAAAGGCAATGGCAAAAAACTGACCATAGAAGGCGCTACCGGCAACAACTTAAAGAATGTGTCTGTAACGCTGCCGCTGGGGTCGTTCATTTGCGTGAGCGGCGTATCGGGCAGCGGCAAGAGTACGCTGATCAATGAAACCCTGTACCCCATACTGGGCAAGCATTGCTACCACAATTTTAAACAGACCCCTATGCCTTACAAAAAGGTGAAGGGGCTGGAAAATATAGACAAGGTAATAGAGATAGACCAAAGCCCCATAGGCCGCACACCGCGCAGCAACCCTGCCACGTATTGCGGCTTCTTCAACGAGGTAAGGCAGTTGTTCTCGCAGGTGCCTGAGGCTAAGATAAGGGGATATACGCCCGGCAGGTTCTCCTTCAATGTAAAGAGCGGCCGGTGCGAAGAATGCCAGGGGGGCGGTATGCGGGTTATAGAAATGAACTTTATGCCCGATGTATATGTGCTGTGCGAAAAATGCAATGGCCGCAGGTACAACCGCGAAACATTGGAGATACGCTATAAAGGCAAGTCTATATCGGATGTGCTGAACATGACCGTGGACGAGGCCGTGGAATTCTTTGTGAATGTGGGCTTCCTGCACCGCAAGATAAAAACGCTGCAAGACGTAGGACTGGGATATGTAACACTCGGCCAAAGCGCAGTGACACTAAGCGGCGGCGAAGCACAGCGTGTGAAGCTGGCCACAGAACTGGCCAAGCGCGATACCGGCCAAACCATATACATACTGGATGAGCCTACTACAGGCCTGCACTTTGAAGACATCAGGCACCTGCTGCTGGTCCTCAACCGATTGGTAGACAGGGGCAACACCATACTGGTTATAGAGCACAATATGGATGTGATAAAGGTAGCAGACTATGTAGTGGATATGGGCCCTGAAGGTGGCGGCGGTGGCGGCATTGTTGTGGGAACAGGTACGCCCGAAGATATAGCTGCCATCAAAGAAAGCCATACGGGTGTGTTTTTGAAAGAGGAATTGTTGTTGGGGAAAAATTAGCGCACTATGAAAAATAAGTTGAAACAAGAACTCAAGCAGGCGGGTAAAGAATTGAAACTTGTTAACAAGGGTAAACTAACACCTCGCCCTGTTGAAGAATTTTTAAAAGAATTGCATGCCTCTAGCATAAATAAGCATCGCCATATCCCCTTCTCTAACTCATAAGGGGGAATCTCCATCGTACACATAGCATTTGAATGCTTAAAGGTATCCATTAATAATAATTCCCATCATCCCACTGATGCGAATTGAGCAGTACCACCAGGGAGAATACAAAGTTGTTGCTGCCCGAGGCAAGGACAGATAAATTGCCATTGGTAGTGTATGCAGGCAGGTCATCGCCCGAGAAAGAGAGGAAGGTAGGACTACCGGGGTAGTAGGTGGCCTTGAACTTAATACCAAGCCCTGCCCATACGCCCAGCTCTGCGGTAATAAACGGGCTGAGCTTGAGGTATCCACCATTGGTTTGATCGTAAACCGCTTCTGCCAGGGACGGCGCGAAGCCTGCACCTATACCAAACATGATCTTGTTC
>CAIVKT010000682.1 GCA_903906615.1 uncultured Bacteroidota bacterium
ACATTTACCCGATTAAGTTCTATTTTTGTAACAATAATCAAAAAACAACACGCATGGATTTTATCACAGACATCGTAGCCAGGCAGGTATTGGACAGCCGAGGTAATCCCACAGTAGAAGTGGACGTACACACAAGCGAAGGCCATATGGGCCGTGCTGCCGTGCCGAGCGGCGCCAGCACAGGCAAGCATGAGGCTGTAGAGCTGCGCGATGGCGATAAGAAAAGATACCAGGGCAAGGGTGTGCTGAAAGCTGTGCTGAATGTGAATGATGTGATAGCCGAAGAGTTGTATGGTTGGGACATAACCGACCAGCGTGGCCTTGATACGGCTTTGATAGATATAGATGGCACTGCCAATAAAAGCAAACTGGGCGCTAACGCTATACTGGCTGTGAGCCTGGCGGCGGCTAAGGCTGCTGCACAATCAGTAGGATTGCCGTTGTACAGGTATATAGGCGGCGCAAACGCACGCACGCTGCCTGTGCCCATGATGAACATACTGAACGGGGGCGCACATGCCGATAATAAAATAGACTTCCAGGAATTTATGGTGGTGCCTGTGGGTGCGGCCAGTTTCAGCGAAGGGCTGAGGTGGGGTGTGGAGATATTCCATACGCTGAAAACTGTACTGAAGGACAAAGGCTACAGCACGAACGTAGGTGATGAGGGCGGCTTTGCCCCCAACATGCAGAGTAATGAAGAAGCCATAGAAACCGTACTGAAGGCGATAGAGAAAGCAGGCTACAAGCCGGGCTCGCAGGTGAGCATAGCTATGGACGCAGCCAACAGCGAACTGTGGAATGATAAGGACAAGAAGTACCATTTCCATAAGAGCGACGGTAAGAAAATGGGTAGCGAGGAACTGGTGGAGTATTGGGTGAAGTGGTGCAAGAAGTACCCGATCGTGAGCATAGAAGACGGCATGGCTGAGGATGACTGGAAAGGCTGGAAGAAACTGACCGAAGCCCTAGGCGACAAAGTGCAACTGGTGGGCGATGACCTGTTTGTAACCAACGTGACCCGCCTGGAAAGAGGCATCAAAGAAAATATAGCGAACGGGCTGCTGGTAAAAGTGAACCAGATAGGCACACTGAGCGAAACGATAGATGCTGTGTCTATGGCGCAGAATAACCGATACAATACCATCATGAGCCACCGCAGCGGTGAAACAGAAGACACTACAATAGCTGACCTGGCTGTAGCGCTGAATTGCGGTCAGATCAAGACCGGATCGGCGAGCAGGAGCGACCGTATGGCCAAGTACAACCAGTTGCTGAGAATAGAGCAGGAACTGGGTGCGAGCGCTTATTATCCGGGTAAGGCGTTGAGGTTTGGGAAGTAGGTTAATTAGTTGATAGGTTGATAGGTTGATAAGTTGATAAGTGGGGGGAGATTTGTTTTTTGTCTTAACTTGCAGTGTATGAATAAAGCGTTGAAAATAGCCACTAACAAATACCTGTTGACAACGGTAGCTTTCTTGGCATGGACGATATATTTTGACCAGAATGACTGGATATCGCTGAGGCAACGACAGAAGGAGCTTAATGATGTGAAAAGTAACATAGCCTACCTGAACACAGAGATAGACCGCATGAACAAAGAGCGCACCGACCTGCTGAACGACCCGCACAAGCTGGAGCAATATGCCCGCGAGCGATACCGCATGAAGCATGATGGCGAAGATGTGTATGTGATCGATAAATAAATAATACTGAAGCAAAACCACCTGTAACGGTGGTTTTGCTGTTTTGATGGGGTGGTATAGGCAAAAGCTATGCTGCAATAAAAAGAAAAATGCTGTTAAAGGGGTGGCTGATGTACGCAATATCACAAATACTACTCACCTTTGACACCTGATCTATGATAACAATAATAGCAGGCACTAACCGGCCCGACAGCATGACGCTACGCACGGCCCAGCTATACCAGGAAATGCTCGCTGCCAGGGGGCAGGGCGCACATATTCTTTCATTGGAGAACAAGCAGGTGTGGGAGCGGAGCGCAGCTATGCTGGCGCTTGAAAAGCAATTTCTTATCCCTGCTGAAAAATTCATCTTCATCATGCCGGAATATAATGCCAGCTTCCCCGGCATACTGAAAGTGATGATAGACAACAGCGACATTAAAAAATGCTGGTGGTACAAGAAGGCGATGCTGGTAGGCATATCGGACGGCAGGGCAGGCAACCTGCGGGGCATAGAGCATATGACAGGTATACTGCACTACATGAAGGTGCATGTACTGTATAATAAGGTGCTGCTCTCCCGCATCAACGAAGAGATGGATAAGAATGGCGCGCTGATAAAGCCCGAAACGGAAAAGCTGATCAATGAACAGGTAGATGACTTTGTAAAATTCTAAACACTATGAGATTAAGGCTGTTGCTGATACTGAGTATAATAGGGCTTGCGGAATACTATAGCTTTATAGTGGTGCGCTCATCGGTGCGCAATATGCCATCGGTATGGCGCATAACACTGACCACGCTGTACCTGACGCTGACAGTGGTGAGCTGGCTTGGGCTGATATTGTTCAGGCAGATCAACTGGGCCAATGTGCCGCACCTGCTGCGCAATGTGTACATCGCATTTGTGCTGGGCTTTGTGGTAGGCAAGGTGCTGATACTGCTGGCGATGCTGATAGATGATATACGCAGGCTGATCACCTGGGCCATAACGGCGATAGCATACAACAACACGGCAGATACTGCCGCGCCACAGGATGGCGGTATAGCGCGGTCGGTATTTTTGAAGCGTACTGCGCTGGTACTGGGCGGCCTATCGGTACTGGGCTTTAGCTACGGCATCAGTAACCGGTATAAGTACAGGGTGCGCAAGATAAAGCTGAAGCTGGCAGGATTACCAGATTCCTTTAAGGGATTGAAGATCGTGCAGATATCGGATATACATACGGGCAGCTTTGATGACCATGGCGCAGTGGCGCATGGCATACAGCGGGTGATGGACCAGCAGGCAGACATTATCTTCTTTACCGGCGACCTGGTGAACAACCATGCGGATGAGGTAGATGAAAAGTACCAGCAAATGTATAGTACGCTGAAAGCGCCTATGGGTGTGTACTCTACACTCGGAAACCATGATTACGGTGACTATGTGCAATGGTCGACACCGCAAGCAAAAATAGATAACCTGGACAAGCTGAAAGCCATGCACGCAGCCATGGGCTGGAAGCTGATGATGAATGAGCATGTGATACTGGAGCGCGGTAACGACAAGATAGCACTGATAGGTATAGAGAACTGGAGTGCGAAGGCCAACTTTCCTAAGTATGGCGATATGCGCAAGGCGTATGCAGGGCTTAAAGAAAAGAATGTGCCTGTAAAGATATTGTTGTCGCACGATCCATCGCACTGGCATGCGCAGGTGGTGCCGGAGTATGGCGATGTGCAACTGACGCTGAGCGGGCATACACACGGGATGCAGTTTGGGATAGACACCAAGTGGTATAAATGGAGCCCTGTGCAGTATATGTATAAAGAATGGGCTGGCTTATATACCCAGGGCGACCAAAACCTGTATGTGAACAGGGGCTTCGGTTTCCTTGGCTACCCTGGCAGGCTGGGTGTGCTGCCGGAGATAACGGTGTTTGAGCTGGTATGAGGAATTTGCTAAAACAGGTCGCTATGGGTGCCTGTTCTGGTTAAAAACATTTCTTTCTTAGTTTCGTCCTTTGACCAGACCAGCAGCCAATCGCCCTGAATATGACATTCTAAAAAGCCTGCATAATTTCCGCTTAGTTTATGTGCTTTGTATTTTGCAAGTAAATCGCCATCTGTTTCCAGTAAGCCAAAAACATGATGTATTAAGTCCAAATTTAAGCCTCTTTTTTTACACAATTTGTAATCTCTTTCAAATTGCTTTGTTGTGTTTAGCTTGTACATAGACTATTTATTCAGAAATGAAATAAGGTCTTTTGCACTTTTGTGTTTTGTCACTTTCCCTTTTTTTGCCTGTTCCATTGCTTTGATCGTAGTGGCATTGGCTCCTGATTCTATCTTGGCAAAAGGAAGTGTTTTTACGTACTTTAAAAACCCTTCTGATTGTTTATCTGTAGTGTCAATTACAATGTAGGTCATACACTTTTTTGATTTATAACAAAGGTACTAAATTCATTATGAATTAGTCTTGGAAGAGTTCAAGATTGTGATTTAGCATAGATTTTTGCTCTCATGATCAATTCTTCCCTTCAAAGAATTGCTCTGCCGCCTCTGCGCCGTTGTTGAATAATAATTGTTTTTGCTGATTGGTGATGTGGCGCACACGTGGATTGAGGTTGCTGGTGCTGATGTAGATGGTGTGCTGCTTTTCTTCGGTGTAGGGG
>CAIVKT010000683.1 GCA_903906615.1 uncultured Bacteroidota bacterium
GGAAAGTAGAGCAAAAAGTAAGTTTCCGGGTTATCATACCCATACAGGTTGTTGTGCTTAATATACTGGTCGCTGAACCACCCTTTTGCTACAGTATAGCGGTAATCAAGCCCATATACATTACTTACCCGGAAACCCCAGTCAATATGATCGGTTTGTACCGTATTAGGCTGTCGCTCAATTCGCAATACCGCCTGGTCCAGTTCAAATGCGTTCGGAATGACATTGTAAGATACCGGGATGTTGGAGTTTGTAGAAGTGCTGTAGGTATAAGAAGGGTCTATCCATCCATATATCTTGATCCTGCTCTTATTATTTGCCATACCTAACACTCTTTGCAAAGCATAATCGGGGGCATCAGCCGACTCTCCTATTATCGGCCCGTTGAGCCAGTCAGCGCCCGGGAAAGGTGGTGACTTTAGCGCAGATGGCAATGCCCTTGACGATATTGCAACCGTATCATTTTGTGCTACAGACATAATCGGGTTAAGCATTATGACGAGGAAGACAACAAATGTTATTGCACTTATTTTCATTTTATTATCGTTTAAGAAGCGCTCATTTTCCTTTCGTACCCTTGTTTAAAAACGCACAAATATATCTGCGGCAAAAGTGTATTGATCTTTCTTAGTGCCGTTATCATAAGGCGTTATGCCATTAGCATAAGCCGTTTCATACCTTACTTCAGGGCGCAAAGCAACCAGGTCATTAAAATGATGGATAAACCCGATAGTATGGCTTGTATAAGCAGTTGCAAACCCGGTCCGGTTGCCCTGCGGATCATTCAGGAAATCATTGCGGATGGAGAGATAGTTTTTCGGTGACAGGAGTACCTGAAAATAATTCACTAAGCCTACAGCAGACGATACCCCCGGCACTATAGCGCCCATGCCTGTTCCCATAAAATAGGGTTCCGGCGGCCCGTTAATTACAGTACCACCCACAGGGGCATTACGCTGCCACATATAATATAGTTCGGTCATCATGTGGATATTTTTATTGAACTTATGTCCCCATGTACCAACGACCATCTGAAGATTATCATGCTCATTAGTATAGTAGCCTCTGCCGATAGAAGGGATGCCGCCATAAAGCGAGTTGTTATTATTCTTTGATACCCACCTGGCCATAACCATTCCATTAAGGTTGGCAGAATTGCTCCACGGGGCTACATCATTGCCTGCATTGGCGCCTACCTCAAATTGAAAATACTCACTAAGCCTTATAGTTGCCTGCGCACCTGTGAAGGTATAAGGATCAACAGTGAACATAATAGAATGGGAATAGAGATAATTATCAGGCGCCCATTGTGCTTCAATATCAGAAGGAGAAATGAAACGCCCTAATTTGAGGAGCATCCCCTGAGCAACACCGGGAACGTATAACAGTGCATAGAACTGTGCGGGGTCATACCCGTAAAGATTGTTGTGCAGGAGCAGTTGGTTACTGAAAATACCTTTTGCAATGGTATACCGATAATCAGTACCATAGATATTATCGAAAAGAAAACCCCAGTCTGCATGGGTGGTCTGTACAGTGTTGGGTTCACGCTCAAGACGCAGAATAACCTGGTCAAGTTCAACACTATTAGGAACAAGATCATAAGATGTTGGCGCATTGGAATGTTTTGAAGAGCTGATATTACCACCAACATCTACCCATCCATAAAACCTGATCTGGCTTTTATTGTGATCGAGGCCAAGAGCTTTTTGTAACGGATAATAGGTTTCATCATTGGGCAAACCTATCAATGGGGCGCCATCCCACTCAGAACCCGGGAACGGAGGCGAAGGTAGCGGGCTGGGTAATACTCTTGATTGTACAGGGGTTAATGGGTGCGTAGTATCATTTTGGGCAATGGCGCTACCATATCCAACGAGAACAACGACAATATTCAATATTACTGGAAATATTTTTTTCATAAGCAAATTTGGTTTTTAGATCAAAAAACAAAAAAGTGGCGAGTCAATTATGACTACGCCACTCTTACTAAAACACACCATTTTCAAGTATCGTTCGCACCAAGTATGTTTGAAATTCACCATCATGTATCATTTACAACCTGAATAATGCAGCAAAAATTACCCTGCTTTCCGATTTTTCCAGGTCCGGTACCCAGGCATTGGGATTGGCGGCTGTATTGGGGAGCGGTGTCGTTGTATACCCGGTCGGAGAGGTAACGCCACCGGGGCCTGCAAAGTAGTTTACACTTGCCTCGCGGTGTACATATTCAACTTTGAATTCAATACTTTGATTAGGTGTCCAGCTAAAGCCTGCCGAACAATCCCATCCATTAAAGGAATCACCGGGATTTTCAGTGAACGGATGTGTACCGAGGGTCTGAGTCGGGTTAGCAGGATTAGGCAAAGGACTTGCATCGCCTGTAGGAGCCAGCACCAGGTACCGACCCGGATTGGTCATCCAACCACCGCCAAAATAAAAGCCCAGTTTGTTTTTGGCAAACCATATCTTGTCATAAGCCATCCAGCTCACAAAGTATTGGGCGGGGTTGTTTACACCACCATTGGTAAAGCCATCTACACCATCGCCTTTTTCAAAGCCTATATCCCCTGTTACTGAAAAAGCCATCTTGGTTATGCCTTTTGATTTTGGCCTGTTGTAATACCTATACAAGAAGCTGTTATCAGAATGGAACCTGTGCCTGCCCAGGAGGCCTGCGGCATCGGTACCCCAATAGTCATTGGTCAGCATTTTGATGTTCTCATGCGGTATGTAAGTAATATTGCAGCCAAGGCCGGGCAGGGCATTGAACGAGCCATAACTCTGCCAGCCATTAATGATCCATGGCTCTATCTTCAAATTCTTAGATGGGAATATCTGTATCCTGATACCGTTAAAGAA
>CAIVKT010000684.1 GCA_903906615.1 uncultured Bacteroidota bacterium
CAGAAAAGCGGGACCTTGTGCCGGGGAGGCATCTGCGGGAGTAAGGCATCGTGTTTCATTAATATCGGTAACTTTGCTGACTCTCTTTAATTTTGACTGAATGATAGCAATAGACAACGTACTGCTGAGCGATGAGATAGTGGAAGAGCAATTTGTTTGCGACCTGAGCAAGTGCAAGGGTGGCTGCTGCGTGGACGGAGATTGCGGCGCCCCCCTGACCAAAGATGAGACCGAAATAATAGCCCGCATATACCCCCGGATAAAAGACGACCTGGAGCCACAATACATAGCCGAAATAGAAAAGCAAGGCACCCATGCCATGGACGACCAGTATGGCTATGTAACCCCCACCGTAAACGGCGGCATATGCGTATATGGCTATACCGATGAGCTGGGTACCGTAAAGTGCGGCATAGAAAAAGCCTGGAAGGCCGGCAAGGTAGATTTCCGCAAGCCTATATCCTGCCACCTGTTTCCTATACGTATTACAGCGCACGACGGCTATGAAGCCGTGAACTACGAGCCGCGCCCCACACTATGCAAGCCCGCCTGCAAACTGGGCAAGCAGCTAAAAGTACCCGTATACGTTTTCCTCAAAGACTCCATAACCCGCAAATACGGCCCCGAATTCTACGGCACACTGGAAGCTGTAGCAAAGAAGATGATGAAGGATAAGGGAAAGTAAATCTTTACCAGTTAAGGGCTTCCGGGGCTTGGTTAAATAGTACCCGCAATTCAGGTATAAAATCCCTTTGCCGTTTCATTTCTTGCCAAACAGTCTGATGTGCTTCTTCTTTGATGCCTGCTACTATTTGATCTAACTGATTTTGTGGGATACCCGCATTCTTGTCGGAAATGTATATCCTTAAACGAGCTTTAAAGTTTTCAAAAGCATTCGCTCTGGCTTTTGATAGAAAAGGTCTTTTGTTCAGCCTTAATAATTCAAGAGTGTGTTTTGCCTTTAAGTATTCGACAGTATTACTATCAGGTAATTCGGCAAAATCGAAAGACCTATTCAGGTCTAAAAATAAGTAGTCCAAAGGGTTTTCTACAGCAAGATCTATGATAGCAATAGCGCCGGGTGGTGGAGGTTGGGGATGTGTTAAAGCTGGTGCATTTCTTTTATTTTTAACTGGTGTAGTATCTATAAGTGTATTTGTTGCTACATCAATGACTGCACATTTATTATTTTTAGGCCCATTGCAGTTACCACATGAATAGTAATAGTTAGCCCATTGATAACAACGATCTGGGTAAACATCTTTAGGCAGTAAATGTTCTACTTCATCAGCTTTGGAGTCTTCGCAATAGTGGCATCTTTCAGCGCCACTACACATTTGTACCAACTTCTGCTTAACCTCATCAAATGTTGCATTGCCAATGACATTTTTTCTTGGAAAGTCATCTTTGGCAAAAATAACCCGCGCAGGAAAATCAGGTTGATCGTCCACTGCTGCTTGGTATTGATTTAAGGCTTGAGTAGCATTAACTGATAATGCAGGGCGGCTAAGCTGTATCATTATTCAGTAGGTAATATTTTTTTGAGGTCCTGCATTCTTCGTTTATCGGTGTCTGTAATTGTGCCTTTAAATGATTTTACATTCAGGTCAGCCAACTCTTTTAGCATTGCTTCTGCATTTGCCGACTGGCTTACATCTTCGCCGAATACTTCTGTGCCATAGGCATCTAATACATTTCCATAGATCAAGCGATCCCTATCAGTACCGGTGATCTCGCCTGATGTATGTTCGCTACCGGGAGACGCTAACCGCCATATACTTCCATTCTCACAGGCACGACAAACTAACGGGCTATGGGTAGTGACAATGAATTGTATATTAGGAAAGTATTTAGTGAACCATTGTCCAATTCTTGTTTGCCATGTTGGGTGTAGGTGAGCATCGATTTCATCTATTAGGACAACACCGGGGACAATGACTTTAATATGTTCTCCATCAATTTTAGAAAAAATTAAATTTCCTTCATAACGTTGAATAATTTGTCTTAATAACTCAAAAGTCAAACTAAGTATAGATCTAAACCCATCACTTAGCTGATTTATAGACGTGATAGATCTTTCTTTATCAATAAATGTTACTCCCTCAGAACTGATTTCATTTAGTTTAGTTTCGTTTGGTAAAAAATCAGGAGAATTAACAAGTTCCTGAATCGAATCAAGAAAATTGCTAGAACCTTCCAATTGTTGAAACTTTAATTTCATTAACCATCCAGTAGTTTCTGTTAATGCTACTGATTCATTGAAAAGTGTAAGATGGGCACTTAATTTTACTAATTGTTTATTTTTATAAACTTCGTTCCATTCTTCTGAACCTCCTGTAAATCTCCTGAATGGTCCAAATCCTGTAGAAAGCCAACCTGGAAGATGATCCCAATTGTAAGGATAACCCATTTTGTATTTTTCGACCTCATTATTTTCGAGTTTAAATGAGTCATCTTTTTCGCTATACTTTATGTAAATATTATTTCTGAATTCTCCCTGTATAGCTGTATCAATTGCAATGCGCCTGTCGTTAGTCTTGGAATTGCTTGGTTGATTATAAACGCCTGCATAAGGATGATCCTCATTCCATAAATCGTAAAATATATCAAGAGCAATTTCGGCTTGTTGTTCTCCTTTTCTTACCCAATCCTTCCAATTAGCTCTTAATCCCGCAGCCTGTTCACTCCCAATTAAAGCTAAAGCAATCGCTCTTAGAATAGTTGTTTTACCAAACCCATTATCCCCTATTAGCACATGCCATCCTGCCGGATGGTCAAATGTCATCTCGAATTTTTCTATTGCACGGATGTTCGTTATCTCAACTTTCTTAATGTACATAGCGCATTTTCTTATCTGCCAAATTACTCAATTTTAATTACATATGGTAATCCTACATTCCTTTATATCCATCCCTGGTCATGCAAATACCTCGCTATCTGCACAGCATTGGTGGCTGCGCCCTTGCGTAGGTTGTCGGCTACTATCCAGCAGTTGAGGGTATTGGGCTGGGAGTAGTCGCGGCGTATGCGGCCTACAAATACTTCGTCCTTGCCTTCGGCATCCAGCGGCATGGGGTAGCCATTCATGGAGGGGTTGTCTATCACTACCACACCGCTTTGGTTAGAAAGCAGCTCTTTAATATCAGATTCGTGGAAGTCGTGCTTCAGCTCTATGTTCACGCTCTCGCTGTGGCCGCCCATTACGGGTACGCGTACAGTAGTAGCGGTAACGCCTATGCTGCTGTCGTCCATTATCTTGCAGGTCTCCTGCGTCATTTTTATTTCTTCCTTGGTATAGCCGTTATCCTGGAACACATCTATGTGTGGTATCACATTCAGGTCTATGCGGTGCGGGTATACGCCAAAACCGTTGCCGCCTGCGCGTTGGTCCAGCATTTCTTTTACTGCTTTTTGGCCGGTACCGGTCACAGACTGGTACGTGCTTACCACTACGCGCTTAATGCCGTATTTGAGGTGTATGGGGTTGAGCACCATTACCATTTGTATGGTGGAGCAGTTGGGGTTGGCTATGATGTAGTCGTCCTTGGTTAGTGCATGGCCGTTCACCTCGGGTACCACCAACTTTATCCCTTCTTTCATGCGCCATGCCGATGAGTTGTCTACCACCCGGCAACCCACAGCGGCAAACTTGGGCGCCAACTCCAGCGAAATGGAGCCACCTGCGGAGAACAAAGCCAAAGCAGGCTTCATAGCAATAGCCGTGTCTGCCGATACTACGCTGTATTCCTTGCCCTTATACATTACCTTATTGCCCACCGACTTCTCAGAAGCCACAGGTATCAGTTCGGTAACGGGGAAGTTGCGTTCTTCCAGTATCTTCAGCATGGCGCTGCCCACAAGCCCTGTGGCGCCTACAACGGCTACTTTCATAATTTTTAAAATTCAGAGTGCAAAAGTAAGGAAAGAGTTTTGCGAGTTAAATAAATAGGGGGTGTTCGAATCATTTTTATAGTTCTGTCACTAATGATTCTTGTTTGAAAAAACTATTGAGCAATTTATCGCTGGTAACAAAAAGGTTTGATTGATATTGAAGCATTACTGCTGTGGAGAGTTGAATACTGTCTAATATTCTTAATCCTTGTTTTCCGTATTTTGTTATTAGGTTTCTTGCTTCTTCAGTAATAATACTATCAATCTGAATGAAATTGTATTTATAAAGATCAGTTTCAAATCGTGCTAATATTTTTTGTGCCTCAAGTTCATTTAACTGTAACGTTCGCACTTTTTTCCAAACGGTTGATGTAAATTCTATTAGTGCAATTTCAGACAAGAAAACGTCTGTGATTTCATTAATACTAAAAATACGCTCAATAGTCTCTGTATCATTTTCTTTATGATATAGCTTAAACAAAGAGGAGGTGTCTAAAAATATTTTCATAATTCGCTACGCCGTTCTTCAATTACAGTGTCGCTAAATGAACCTTTATAGTGTTCCAAATCTTTTTGGCTTTCAGCAAATGAAAAATCCGATAAAGACAACCGTTTTTTCGTAGATGTGTCAACCTCATCCAAAAACGTGACAATAACCCGTATTGGTTTGTTTGATGAGAAATCCTTGTCAAGTTTGACGAACCCATTTTGATATGTGCCAACTACTGCTACCATATTAACTGCTTTTATAACACAAAGATACAAAATAGAAGCCATATGGTGTTTTATCAATGCTGTACTATTAAAATCACCTATTGAAAACACTTTTCCCATTTTATCCCGACCTTTGCGCCCTATGAAGAACCTCGGTTCCATCAATAAATACTTCGTTAAGTACAAATGGCGGCTTTTCCTTGGGTTGCTGTTCGTGGCTATTTCCAGCAAGTTTGCCGTAATGGCAGGTGATGTGATAAAAGATATCCTTGATCCGGTGAAGCATATGTTTGCTGCTCATGTGCCTCACGATCAAATTATTTCGTTTGTGGTAAAGGGTGGTCTTACATTATTCGGGCTGGCATTGCTGCGCAGTATTTTTAT
The DNA here is from genome assembly GCA_903906615.1 of uncultured Bacteroidota bacterium. Classification (GTDB taxonomy): domain Bacteria; phylum Bacteroidota; class Bacteroidia; order Chitinophagales; family Chitinophagaceae; genus Nemorincola. The sequence goes on from CAIVKT010000684.1 coordinate 4,990, forward strand.
GTTCATGATGCGGCAAACGATCATTGTTATGTCGCGGCATATAGAGTACGACCAGAAGAACGAGATATATAATCACTACCAGCAGCTCACCACCCGCTTCTACAAGGCCAATTTTACTGGCGACCTGATGAACCGCATATCAGAAGATGTATCGCGTGTGCGAATGTACACCGGGCCATCTGTAATGTATTTTACCTCGGTGGTGTTCCTCACTATCTTCTGTATATGGGATATGCTGCGCGTAAATGTGTTGCTCACAGTATGCGTATTGGCTCCATTGCCATTTCTTGCGCTCACTATTTTTTATGTAAATAACATTATCTTTAAAAAGAGTGGTAAGATACAAGCTCAGCTATCCTCGCTCACAACCACTGCCCAGGAGTCTTACTCGGGTATCAGGGTTATTAAATCATTTGTACAGGAAAAGAATATGCTGCGCTTCTTCGAGATCAATTCTGAAGCGTATCGTAAAAGCTCCATCAATCTTTCGCTCACCGAGGCCTTTTATTTTCCATCAATGAATTTATTTATTGGCGTTAGCTTTTTATGCACCATGCTTATTGGCGGCTATTTCGTGATCCATGGCAGTGTGAGTATGGGCAATATAGCGCAATTCGTTTTTTACATCAACTTGCTCATGTTCCCCATATCCAGTATAGGTATGGTGGCCAGCATGACGCAACGTGCGGGCGCATCGCAAAAGCGCATAGACGAGTTCCTGCATACCGCACCGGATATTGCTACGCCTGCCAATGCAGTGCGGGAAGATATACAAGGTGCTGTACGATTTGATGATGTTACTTTCACCTATCCGCATACGGGGATAACTGCGCTCAACCATTTCTCGCTTCGTGTGCCTGCCGGGCAAAAGGTAGCCATCATTGGTAAAACAGGTTCGGGAAAATCTACCATTGTACAGATGCTGCTGCGCATGTATGATACCACATCGGGCAGCTTATTTATAGACGGGGAGAACATAGAGAGGTACGACCTGCACCAGCTACGCAGGCAGATAGCCTATGCGCCACAGGAGGCATACCTGTTCTCCGATACGATCTTCAACAACATCAAATTCGGTAAAGACGATGCCACAGAGGCCGAGGTGCATGAAGCTGCCCGCATGGCCGACCTCGATAAAGATATCAACTCCTTTGCCGAGGGTTACCAAACCATGATAGGTGAGCGCGGTGTAATGCTCTCCGGAGGGCAAAAGCAACGCATGGTATTAGCCAGGGCCATACTCAAGAACAGCAGCATACTCGTGCTGGATGAATGCCTCTCAGCAGTAGATACCCAAACCGAGAAGACCATACTCGCCAACCTGCAAAACTACCTGGTAGGCAAGACCACCTTTGTTATCACCCACCGCATCTTCACCAGCTGGACGTTCGATCAGATCATCATCATAGACCACGGCGCTATCGTAGAGCAGGGCACACACGATGAACTGATGGCCCTCAATGGCCGCTACGCCAAGCTATACAGGCACCAGACCAGTTAATTTGCTCATTATCGGAATTTCCATTTAGTGCAAGCCTTTGCTTTAGCAAAGTGCCTTACAAAGAACTTTAGTTATATAGAAGCGTCCCTTCCACCCGCTCCCACAACCAAACACCTTTGTCATCCCGACGTAGGAGGGATCTACACGCGCAGTAATCGCCCCAAAGGTGTGTGTTTATCTAATAACAGGATATTCTTTTAACCTATACAGCTATTACAAAAGAAATATTTTTTTGCTTATCCGGTAAATAATATACGTTTGATATCAAATTGATATCAAACAATTCAACCAATGGAAAAGATCATCAAACCTACGAATGGCTATGCGGCCTTGTTTTTATCGCTTATATTTTTCGTGGCCGGTATCTGCTGCTTTGTGGTTACGGGCAATACAGCAAGCCCTATGTACGTAGCGCCGGGCATTGCCAGTGCGCTTATCTGTGTGTTTATCTGGAAGGGGCTGGTGATCATACAGCCCAACAATGCGGGCATACTCAACCTGTTTGGTAAGTATGTAGGCACTATTAAGGACAACGGTTTGTTTTTTGTGAACCCGCTGTACATCACCAATAAGCTTACACAGCGGGTGCAGAACCTGGCCATACCTATACTGAAGGTAAATGACAAAATGGGCAACCCGGTAGAGATTGCCGCTGTGGTCGTATGGCAGATACAGGATACCTACAAGGCATTGTATGAGGTATCGGACTACAACGCCTTTGTAAAGATGCAGAGCGAGGCCGCGCTACGTACCCTCACCATGGGCTTCGCCTATGATAATATAGAAGACGAAACGGCGCAGATCACCCTGCGCGAAGGTGGTACTAAAATAAATGAGCTGCTGCAACAGGAGTTGGACGAGCGCTTGCTTACCGCAGGCATCATCATTAAAGAAGCGCGTATCAGCCACCTGGCTTATGCGCAGGAGATAGCAGGCGCTATGCTGCAAAGGCAGCAGGCATCGGCTATTGTTGCGGCACGTTATAAGATAGTGGAAGGCGCTGTGGGTATGGTTGAGTTGGCGCTGGAGCAGCTGAGCAAGAAGCACATAGTAGAGCTGGATGAAGAAAGGAAAGCGGCGATGGTCAGCAATCTTATGGTAGTGCTGTGTGGCGAAAGAGGCGCGCAGCCTGTATTGAACACCGGTTCGTTATATTCATAATCTATAAGCGGGGTGGCAGATAAAAAGACATTTGTACTGAGGATAGACGAAGACGTGTACAAGGCCCTTGAAAAATGGTCGGTAGACGAGTTTCGTAGTGTGAACGGCCAGATCGAATTTCTTATCGACACTGCTTTGAAAAAAGCAGGGCGGAAGAAGGAGAAAACTACCGGTAAGGAAAAACCAAAAGGATAGGGGCTCAATTGCGCCCCTATCCTTTTTACGACTATTGATCAGCTTTATATAAACTTATTATCCTTAGCAGCCTTTATCGCATCTGCCTTGGAGTGTACATTCAGTTTGTGGTAAATATTTTTGATGTGCGATTTTACGGTTTCCAGGTCTATGAACAGCTCATCGGCTATGCGCTTGCGGCTTTTGCCGGTGGCTATCTGCTCCAGTATCTCTGTTTCGCGGCGGGTGAGGGGCGATGAGTCATTGCGCTTGAAGGAGGAGATCACCATGCGGGCTATGTGTGCGCTCATAGGGCCGCCTCCTTCCATTACTTCGTGTATGGCAGCTACTATCTTCTCCGGTGGTGTGTTCTTGGTGAGGTAGCCTGCCGCGCCGCTACCCAGCGCGCGGAAGATGAGCAACTCCTGCTCATAAACGGTAAGTATGAGTATATGCGTATCCGGCAGCAGCTTTTTGAATTTGGGTAATGCGTCTATTCCCGATATGCCGGGTAGCTCTACATCCAGCAATATCACGTCGGGGTCATCATGCTCTATTTTTTTCAGGGCATCTTCGCAGGATGGGTAGGTGCCCGCAATTTTATAACCGGCCGTATTGCCTATCAGGAAGGCATACCCATCGCGGATGGTTTCATCGTCTTCAACAATAGCTACTCTTATATCCAGGTCGCGTGCCATAGTATAGAATTTGAATCAAAGGTCAGTATTATTCTCTAACAGAAACTCACCTGTTTGGCGGTATTTTAAAGGTCAGGTTCATGATGGTGCCTTTACCCGGCCTTGAATCCAGGTACAATTTGCCCTTCAGCCGCTCGGCCCGGATGTGCATATTATTGATGCCATTACCTTTTTTTACGGTCTGCCGCTCAAAGCCTTTGCCATCATCTTTCAGCACCATTTGCAATACCCCCTTGGTCTTCATGCTCACCACCACCGATACGTTCTTTGCAGCCGAGTACTTCAGGCAGTTGTTCAGCGCCTCTTTAAAGATCATCAGCAGGTTTCGGCTCATATCCATGGGCAGGCGATAGCTGCTCCATTTATCCTCTATTCCGGTAAGTGAGAAGTTTACCTCCGTATCCTGGTACAGTTCCATTCCAAAATCCCTGATACGGTTCAGTATTTCGTATAGATTGTCGTTCGATGGCTTTAGCGACCACAGTATGTCCCTTGTGCCGCCATATAGCTGCGCGGTATTGTCTTCTATCTGGTTCAGTATGCGCGTGGTCTCGGGGGTCAGTTCTATTTTGTTCTTCAGCACATTGGTCAGCACATTGATGCGGGTGAGCTTGTTGCCTATCTCATCATGAAAATCTTCTGCAGTGCGCAGCCTTATCTTGTCTTGTTCTTCCGCGCGTAGCTTGGCCAGCAGCCGCAGCCTGCGCTGCTTCCGGCTGTTCACTATATATTGCATCAGTATACCCAGCAATATACAGGCCGCCAGCACGGCCAGCCTGAACCACTTTGTTTTCTGGTACGGGGTTATGATCTCAAACTCATAGGTAAGCTCCGGTGCATTCTGCCCGTTGGCTCCCTGGCATTGCACATGCAGCGTGTACATGCCGGGGGGAAGCGCGGAGTAGGACACAGAATTAGTAGGCGACCAGTCCGACCACGGAGCATCCAGTCCGTCCATGCGGTAGCGGTACACCACTTGCTGTGCTCCGCTCAGTGTTATGGCCTGGAAGGTAAAGGAGATATTGTTTTTCTTAAAGGGCAGTTGCAGGTGGTAGGGAATGCCATACCAGTTGTCGGAACTATCGTAATAGGAGTGGTCTATCGCACTCTCCCCTGCCAGCTTCACCGATTGCAGGATGATGCTTGATGGCGCTGATGATACAATGGCCGAATGCGGCTGGTAATGCAGAGCGCCATTGGTGGTGCCAAACCATATGCTGCCATCGGGCAGCTTCACCACGGCGTTCATGTTGCTTTCCATGCCGGTGATGCCCTGCGCCTTGCCGTAAAACGAAACGATTGGCTCATCGTTGGCGCCTGTTTTTATGCAGTGTATGCCGAAGCCGGTACCCACCCATATATTGCCATCGTTATCCGTAATGATGTTGTAGATAAAATCAGACCGCAGGCCGTTGCTTTTATTCACGGCGAGTACGCTGTGCGTGTCCAGGTTATACCGTATCACGCCGTTGTCACTGGTGCCGACCCACAGGTTGCGGCCCTGCATGGTAAAGCATTGCACAGAACTGTCTATCGCGGTATTTGTTTTGAACGGGACAACACTACCTGCATGGTACAGTAGCAAGCCGTTTTCTGTGGCTATAACCACGCTATCTGCCCCAATGGCCAGGAAGGATATAGCTGCCGCATTGTTAACGTCCACGGTCTTAAAGCTATCATGTTCGTACAGCATCACGCCCTTGTTAAAGGCGATCCACATGCGCTTGTCAGGGTCTTCATAAAGGTCGTTGATAAAGTTGGACGGGAAATTGCGGTCAGGAGCTACATACTGGCGGAAGACATTGTGGTCATAAGACCATAGCCCCCGACCCCGTGTGCCTATCCATAACTTTGAGTTATGGGCATAGCACATGGTAGTAATGGCAGGCACAGGATTGGATGGGAAAGACAGCGGCCCTACCTTACCATCTTTAAAAACGTATAGCCCGGCATCGTAGGTGCCGAGGAACAAAGAGTCGCGGCTATTGTCGGCAAGGGCCATGATCTGTGCGCTGGGCAACCCCATTGTTTCATCCAGCCCGGCAAACTGTGTGCCGGAGAACCTGAATATCCCCTGCCCGTCTGATGCCATCCACACATTGCCTTCCTTATCGGCAAGCACACTGAAGATGATGTTGTCACTAAGCCCGTTGTGCTTATTATAGCTTTGTATGGCACCGCCGCCTGCTTTGATCACGCCTGCATTGGTGCCTATCCACAAAGCGCCATCGCCGTCTTGCGTTATCGAGTGTATAACAGGTGGCAAGGCCCCCGGCTCGCTCAGCAGCAGGTAGGGTAGCAACTGCCTGCCCACTATCTTGTATAGCCCGCCATTAGTGCCTATCCATAGGTTGTTTTGTTTGTCGCGGAAGATCGCAGATACATTGAGTGGCTGGCTATCCGCGGGCAATCCAAACCGGAAGGTATCCGCCCTGTTGCCGTGCTCATAATAGATCACGCCGTCTTTTGCTATCCACAGGCCTGCTTTTTCGGCAAGTATACAGGAAACAAACCCTTGCGGCCCCGGAGTGAGAAACGTATTGATCTTACCCTTGCTGATGAGGTACACATCGCCCTGGGTGAGCCACCAGGTGGTGTCGTTTTGTATCTGCACCTGTTGTGTGCTGTTGGGCGCAGGTGTTGCGTGTGCCCTGTTGTAGCGTTTAAAGTTCTTGCCATCAAATTGCGACAGGCACGTTTGTCCGCCTATCCATATATCATTGTTGTTGTCTACTGCCAGCGCCCAAACCGCATTGCCTGGCAGGCCGTTGCGCACGGTATAGTTGGTGAAGTTGCGCCCGTCGTAGCGGGATAGCCCGCCTAATGTGCCTACCCATAGGTTGCCGGTATTATCCTGCGCCATGCAGGTAGCCTGCGATTGTATCAGCCCGTCATCCACACTCAGGTTATGGAAAGGGTAACGCTGCGCCATGGCGGCTTGGGCGCACAGCAGGCATAGCAGGGCAAATACGCTCCGCATGGTTGTTGATATGTACCGCATGTTGCCCATATTTGCTGTGTGAAATTAATCTTTAAAGCTTTATCCCCATAAAAAAACCGCTCCATACAAGAAGCGGTTTTTTTATAAAGTAGCAGTATTGCTTAAGAAGTCTTCTTAGCAGGTTCTGTTTTAGAAACAGTTGTAGACTTTGTGCTCTTGGCTTTTGCGTCTTTGGTGCAAGCCTTAGTGCATTTGCCACCGCCTTTTTTGCAGCATGCTTTGTCTTGTGCGTATGCTCCGCCTGATAACAGTGCGGCAGCAACGAATAATAATGTGAGTTTCTTCATTGTTTTATGTTTAGGAAGCGAAGATAGGGAATTATTTGTAATAGAAAATGATGCTCCTGCCCAAACTGTTAATTTATGGCTTAGTAATGGGCCAGCAGCGTTACCCCGCCCTTTACCACATCGCCAATTTTCACATCTACCTTGGTGCCTATGGGCAGGTAAATATCCACCCTGGAGCCGAAACGAATGAAGCCGAATTCCTCATTCTGGTTTACAAAGTCGCCCTCCTTCACATAAAAGCATATGCGGCGGGCAAGTGCCCCTGCTATCTGGCGCAGCAGGATGTCGCCACGGTCGTTGCCTATTACCAGTGTGGTGCGCTCGTTCTCCGTCGATGATTTGGGGTGCCACGCTACCAGGTACTTGCCGGGGTGGTACTTCATATACCTGATGAGGCCGCTCACGGGGTTCCTGTTCACATGCACGTTTATGGGCGACATGAATATAGACACCTGCAGGCGCTGGTCTTTAAAATATTCGGGCTCAAAGGTTTCTTCTATCACCACCACCTTGCCATCGGCAGGGCATATGATCTTTTCCTCGCCATGCACCATATCCCTGTTGGGCAGGCGGAAGAACGCCACCACCCAAAACCATATGAGGAACAACAGGAACGTGATAATACCTGTAACCCAGGAGAAGGACGGCGGGATGAAATGCGCGCAAAGCCACGCAATACCCAGCCATAGTACCGTAGCAATCAGAATGTATTTATATCCTTCGCGGTGTATCTTCATGTGTTGAAAAATTCGATGGCAAAGATATGTTTAAAAAATGAGGTCTCCATGCTGCAAGTTCAGGTATAACATTCAGGTATTACTACATCTCGCAGTAACATAGCCCGCGGTTTTAATCAGTTTACCGCTCTTTACCTCTGCCATCCTAGTAAAACAATTTTACAAGGCAATAAGCACAATATATAAAAGGTGTTACAATGAGCAGGGAATCGAACCGGTCTAAAGCGCCGCCGTGGCCCGGCATTAGTGTTCCGCTGTCTTTTACGCCTGCCATGCGTTTTAACTTTGATTCAAGGAGATCGCCCAATGTGGCCGCAATAGCAACAATAGCACCCATGATCCCGAAAGCCAGCATGTTTTGCGGCGTACTGCCTACGCCCAAGTGCAAAAGGTTAGTGGAATAATACCCGAATATAACACCGCCAAGAACGGTGAGGAGCGCACCACCTATAATTCCTTCCCATGTTTTTTTAGGGGATATTGGCGAGAACGGCGTTTTGCCAAAGAATGATCCCGCAAGGTAGGCCATTGTATCATTCGTCCAGATCATCACGATCATGATAATAGGAATATAGTGCATGCCTTCATTCAGGAGCATAAGCAAAGACACGGGTACAACAATATATACAATACCCATTACAGACTGCATAAAAGCAGGTAACGCTGTTTTTTTTGAGAGAACAGTAATGAGCAGCAGGGTGAAAATGAAAAACACAGCATAAGTATATAATGCAGACTTGAAAGAATGAGCGTAAAAAGCATGCGGGTCTTTGACATTGAACGCCATCGACTCATTAGATATATGGGTTATTGTATAGTCATTCGCCTGGTTTTGGGTATAGTAGTTCAATGCAAATAACCCAGCCAGCCATAAAATACTGCCGGCCTGCATTACCACCGGTAGCCATTTGGGCAAGTAGATATCTTTATCTATCTGCGGCATCAGCCTGAAGTAATCTCGCAGGCACAATGCCTGTATCAGGCAAGCTAAAACAAAAAATGACCAGCCATTCCAAAGAAGCCCCGTGAACATCACGGCCACAAAAACCACAGAGCTACCCAGCCGGGTAAAGAATACAGGTAAGTTTAATGCCATGAGGTAAAGTTAATCTGCTTTTTCTAAAAGTTCCCCCGCCGTATAATCCTCCGCCCAATCATCGGGCAGTGGGGTCTTATTTTTCAGCAGCAGGTAAAAGGATACGGCAAATAATATAGCGCCACCTATAACAAACAATACAGATGCAGACATGCTTTGCGTGGCAGGGCTGGCAACAGTATTATTGCCAAAATAAGTAGTGAAAATCTGGAAGCCGTTAAAGAACATATGCGCGGCTATGCTGCACCACAGCGAGCCGGTAAGGTTGTAAATAACAGCAAGCAGAATGCCAGCCAGGAAGATAGACGGCAGGCCATAAATATTGGCATGGGCGTAGGCAAATACAGCGGCGGTAAACAATACAGGCAATATCATGTTGCGGCTGCGCTTACGGGCAAACCGCAGCAACACCCCCCTGAAGAAAAGCTCTTCCCCACAGGCGGGCAATATGGCTATGAATACGAAGCACCGTAAAAAATCGCCAAAAGTGTGCATGGAGAGGTAGGCATACATGGTCTTTTCAGATGCTGCCTGGTCGGCTTTTATAGCCGGGCTGAAGTGGATCAGCCCCATCAGCGTCTCTATCATTTGCAATACAGGCATTGCCCCCAGCATCACCATCAGCACCAGCAATAGCTGCACCCGCTTGCCGGGTGCCCTCAGTCCCAGGTATTGGGCAGGGCGGGGCGTGGCAAAGTAGGCAAAAAGCATCGCAGGCAATAAAAATATAAATATACTGGTCAATATGCC
>CAIVKT010000685.1 GCA_903906615.1 uncultured Bacteroidota bacterium
AAGGATTGAGCGCCGCGAAGTCGAAATAGAAAAGAGCTATAACGGCGAGTACGCTGATAAGGGCTACAGGCAGGTACCATGATGTTTTTGCAAGGCGTGTTATCCACCTGGCTTTCTGCGCCAGCCCGTAAAAAAGTAACATGCCAAAAAAAAGAATAACAATACCCACACGGAACAGCATGGCCTCCACAGGCTCCGGCAGTACATTCGCAGTGCCGGATACCAGCAACTGTTGCGCCTTTGCCATACTGCCTGCAATGGAGGGATGATAGGTCTTTTCAATAATAGCGGCTACCAGTACATATAAACTTATGCTGCCGCCAATGGCGCATATCCACTTAAGCAGCGCTTCCTTTAGCCACAGCGCATGGCCATCGGGGGCGGTATCGCTCGTATTCATTGTATGTGCAGGATCTACCTTATCGCTCATGGGGTCTTAAAACCCATAAATATATAATAAAAACACAGGCCCTTATACATAACGCAACGGTTATTATAATTGTTAAATATTGATCTAAGTAGTTGTCCTCATACAATAAATTGTAAGGGAAGTTGTTACTTTTGAACAATATTATAGCCCATATGGCCATCTGGACAAAAAAAGAGACTACTACCGATACCACCACTACGACCACTAAGAAAAGGAAAGCCGTTTGGCGCGAATGGGTTGATGCCGCAGTATTTGCGATAGTGGCAGCCACCCTCATCCGCACTTTCCTTTTTGAGGCGTATACCATACCTACAGGGTCTATGGAAGGCACTATGCTGGTCAATGACTTCCTGTTTGTGAGCAAGCTGGCCTACGGCCCGCGCATACCTATGACCCCGCTGGCTGTGCCGTTGGTACACAATACCATGCCCTTCACCGGTGGCAAGTCTTATACCGAATCGGTGAAATGGGGCTACCACCGCCTGCCCGGCTTCGGGCGTGTGGAGCGCAACGATGTGGTAGTATTCAACTACCCCGGTGGCGATACGGTGCTTGCCGACCAATCAGGCGAAACAGATTATTACCAGGCCTGCAGGGTCAACGGCCGGGAAAACCTCCTCGCCAATTACAAGATCATCACCCGCCCTGTAGATAAAGAAGATAACTACATCAAGCGCTGCATAGGCGTTCCGGGGGATGTGGTGGAAGTAAAACACGGACGTGTCTATATCAATGGCCAGCCTAATGTACTGTTCCCACACTCCAAGCTCAACTACCTGGTGAAGACCACCGGAGGAGCGCCTGCCATAGACGAAGAGCTGGAAACAACCGACAATATGCCCTTTCCGCCACCGGCGGGATACCTGGCCTACAACCTGGAGAACAGGCAGGTAGACCTTGTAAAGAAAGCGCCTAATGTATCTTCGGTAGCCCTTTGGGAGCTTTACCCCGCAGGTGTAAGCCCTGTATTCGCAGGTGATTGGGTGTTCCCGCTGGATACAGCCAACTACAAATGGAACCGCGACAATTACGGCCCTATCACTATACCCAAAGAAGGTGTGACCGTGCAGCTTACCCCGCAGACCATTGCGCTTTACCGCCGTGTTATCCGCAACTACGAAGGCAATACGCTGGAGGAGCAGGATGGCAAATTCATCATCAATGGCAAAGAGGCCACTTCTTATACCTTTAAGATGGACTACTACTGGATGATGGGCGACAACCGCCACAATTCGCTCGACTCCCGCTATTGGGGCTTTGTACCTGTAGACCACATAGTGGGTAAGGCCTGGTTCGTGTGGCTCAGTTATGGCAAAGACGGCATCAAGGATATGCGCTGGAAGCGTTTGCTGCACGGTATCCATTCCTTAGAGCAGTAATACCAGCCTCTGTATCATTGGGTTATGTTCGGTATTGGCGCATAAAAAAGCCATAACTGCACACAATTAAGGCTTCCTTTTCTTATTTTTGCGATAACAGCATATTGCTGGTATTCACCATATTTTTCACCGGAAGGGTGCAGGGTAGCCATACCGCTGCGCGTACATAATATTATCCGTTTTGGAAGTAAGAGAAAAAAAGTCGGTTAAGCATTTATTTGAGGAAGATAAGAAATCAGCCTTCCAGGCTATAAAGGATGCCCAGTACATAGCATTCGCACCATACGTGTTCCAGGCATCAGTGATCCTGAGGGACAGGGGCATACTGAAGTTTGTGGAAGATACCCGGCTTGTGGGCGCTACCTTGCAAGAGGTATCAGATGCCGTGAAGATGCCCTATTATGGCGTAAGGGTACTGATGGAAGCCGGGCTGGGTATTGGGTTGCTCTTTCGCAAAGGCGACCGCTTCATGCTCTCTAAAACAGGACATGTGTTCCTGAACCACCCCATGGCCCGCATCAATACCGATTTTATGCGCGATGTGTGCTATGATGGCGCGCAAGACCTCGAAGCCTCCATCAACGAAGGCAAGCCTAAGGGACTGAGGCACCTCGGTGATTGGGAAACAATCTACCAGGGACTGTCTATAATGCCGGAGCCTGCACGTGCCAGCTGGTTCGCTTTCGATCATTATTATTCCGACCAGGCCTTCCCGGAGATCCTGCCATTGGTCTTTGCTTCATCGCCCAAAAAGATACTGGACATTGGCGCCAACACAGGCAAGTGGACACTGGCATGTATGGAGTATAATAAAGAAGTGGAATTGGGCCTGCTGGACCTGCAGGTGCAGCTTAACGTAGCCCAAAAGAACATAGAGGATGCAGGCCATGCTGCCCGTGTATCTTACCACCCGCACAACATACTGGACAACAGCCTCAAGCTGCCCGAAGGATACGACGTGATCTTTATGAGCCAGTTCCTCGATTGCTTCTCCGATAACGAGATAGTGGGCATACTGCACAAATGCCACGATGCACTGCCTGATGGTGGCCGTGTGTTCATCAACGAGACCTTCTGGGACTGCCAGCGCTTCGAGGCATCTGCCTTCAGCCTGCAGATGTCTTCTTTGTACTTTACCACTATGGCCAATGGCAACAGCCAGATGTATGACAGCGGCGTGTACCTACGCCTGATAGAGGAAACAGGCTTTGAAGTAGTGAAGCAATATGATGACATAGGGCTCAGCCATACCATGTTGGAATTGAAAAAGAAATAAGTTGTTTATAGTCCCTGTTTGAAATGAGGTATATGAAAAAGGAAGTTGATGTACTGGTGATCGGCGCAGGGCCTGCGGGTTCTATAGCTGCTGCTATGATACACCGCGCGGGCTTTGCTGTACAGATGGTGGAGAAAATGAAATTTCCCCGCTTCGTTATCGGCGAGAGCCTGCTACCCCGCTGCATGGAAGCGCTGGAAGAAGCCGGACTGCTTGATGCAGTGAAAGCAAAAGGATTTCAGCGTAAGGACGGCGCTAAATTTGTGATGAATGGCGATGTATGCGACTTCAATTTTTCGAATCAATACACACAGGGATGGAAATGGACATGGCAGGTGCCGCGGGCTGATTTTGATAAGACCCTCGCAGATGAGTGCGAACGCATGGGCGTTTCTGTAAATTACGAGACAGAGGTTACCGACATTAAGATACACGATGACCATTCTATCATTACAGTAAAAAATGCCGCCGGCAACACAGAAACTATAAGGGCAAGATTTATAGTAGACGGCAGCGGCTATGGCCGCGTGATACCTAAGCTATTCGGACTGGAGCGGCCCTCTTCCATGCCTCCGCGCAAAGCGATCTTCGGCCACATAACCGACCCTAAACGCAATGAAGCTTTTGAGCCCAACCGCATAGTGGTATATGTACACGACCCCAAGACATGGATATGGGTGATACCTTTCTCCAACGGCAATACATCGGTAGGCTATGTGGGTGACCCCGCATTTTTTGAACAATATAAAGGCACACTCGCAGAGCAATACAAAGCCCTGCTGTTAGCCGAGCCTGCACTGGCCGACCGTTTTGAGAACTGCGAGCTGGTATGGGATGAGCCTAAGACCCTACAGGGCTGGAGCTCTACTACCGATACTTTTTTTGGCAAAGGCTTTGTGCTTACCGGCAATGTTACCGAGTTCCTCGACCCGGTATTCTCGTCGGGCGTTACGCTGGCATCCGTATCTTCGCAGATGGCCGCGAAGCTGGTGATCCGCCACCTGAATGGCGAGGAGGTGAACTGGAAAGAAGAATACATGGCACCTATGGCCAGGGGCGTAGATGTGTTCCGCACCTATGTGAATGGCTGGTATGACGGCTCACTGTTCCATATCTTCTTTGCACCCGAACCCGACCTGGAGATACGCGCGCAGATATGCTCGGTACTGGCAGGCTATGTATGGGATGAGAGCAACCCATTCGTTATCCGCCACGAAAAGAATGTGCGCGGGCTTGCTAATTTCATCGCTGCTAAAAAAGCATTGGCTTAATCCTTTAACAACTACTGTATGGTGATCAGTCATTGGGTAGTGATGAACAATGTGGCCACAACCCGCGACAACACCCTGCTGCAACCCACCGCAGCCACTGAGCCGGAAGACCTGTACCGTAGCCTCCCTTGCAACTATCCAAAGTTCTTTAAGATGGATAAGCTGTGCAAATGGGCATGGATAGGAGCTGAATGCCTGGTGAACAATAGCAATACGCTGTACCAGGATATAGACCCTAACAAAATAGCTGTAGTATTAGGTACTGCCCATGGCTGTATAGACGTAGACAAGCGCTACCACGATTCGCTGCCCATGGCCAGCCCTGCATTGTTTGTGTATACCCTGCCCAACATCATGCTGGGCGAGCTGTGCATCAGGCATGGATTTAAAGGGGAGCAGCTATGCACCGTAAGTGATGCCTTTGATGCGCAGGATCTGTTCTTCACTGTGCAGGACATTATGGCCACCAACCACATGGATGCCTGCCTCTGTGGCTGGGTAGATGCTACTGAAGGCCTGCACGACGTATGTCTCTTTTGGGTAACAAAGGGCAAGGAAGGCCTGCCCTTCACCGCAACCATTTTGCAGGAACTATATCAGTGGAAGGATTTCAGGAAGTGACATAAAGTACAGTATTATTTTCTTTCGTAGATCTCACCCCAAAGCTTATCTTTCTGAAACCGGTAAACAAGACGAAATGTACTATCATTTCTCACTGCCGTATAACGCGGGTCATATTCATTGCTGTTAAAGATCGCGAATGTTGTTTTATCATTAATGAACCAACTGACCTTTTTAAAGGTAATGGTATCTCGTAAATAACCGGTAGCCGGGTCGGTAAGATGCACCAGGTCAAGAAAAGATCCTGTGCCTATAACTTTGTCATAATCCTTATTTTTTTCAAGGTAGTCAACAAGGCTTTGCTGCATGTTCATAGCCGTAAAGGCGCCCGGATCTACATCTGTGCTATCCTGGTCCATTCGGTAAGAGCTATAACCAATGGCGACAATAAACAGCAAAACAGGCACATACAGAAAGGGGTATGTGCGGCTGATGAGCATATCGAATAATACAGCAGTAAAAAAAAGCACAGGCACAATAGCCGGTATGAGGTAACGGTATGAAAAAAAGTTCATGCAAGAAAAGCAGAAGAAGCAAATAATGAATGCGCAACTTAGCAGGATAAATTGTTGCTGGCGCCCGGTTTGGTATGTTTTAAGCTTTGCGATGGTATACAACATCACTGCTATCGCCAGCACTGTGGAAATACTACCCGGCAAAAAATGCTCAAACTTTCCGCAAACCATGC
>CAIVKT010000686.1 GCA_903906615.1 uncultured Bacteroidota bacterium
CAATGTTTTATGAGTTTGGCACGTCGTTGGTTATATACCTATCAAACAACGATAACAAAAACAAACTCAAACAATCCCGATAGCTATCGGGACAAACTCAAAAAAACTAAACAAAATGAAAAACATCATCTCTAAAGTACTCGTAGCAGCAGCCATCATTGTAGGTGCATCATCTACTTCTTCTTTCGCACAGGCTACCGCAACTGCTTCTGCAACTGCAAACATCATCACACCGATAACAATCGCATTAGTGACCAACATGAACTTCGGTAACATCGCAGTATCTCCTACTTCAGGCGGTACGGTAGTGCTTGCCCCTGCAAGCACTCGTACAAGCACTGGCGGTGTTACGCTCCCAGCAACTACCGGTACTGTTGCTGCGGCTAACTTCACTGTATCAGGCGCTACTGGCTACACTTACGCAATCACTTTGCCTACTACTGCTACTTTGAGCGATGGTTCTTCGCACACCATGGGTATGAGCGCTTTCACCAGCAACCCATCAGGCACAGGTGTACTGACCGGCGGCTCACAAACACTTACTGTTGGCGCAACACTTACAGTATCTGCTGCACAGGCTCCTAACTCTTACACTAACTCTACCGCGGTTCCGGTAACAGTTAACTACAACTAAGTCTTCTTTAGTCCCGATAGCTATCGGTAGTAGAAAGCTATCACGTAATAAGTTCTCTTATCATTCAATACAAAATATCCAACTCGGTTTGAGTAAACAATGGCCTTCCCCCATTCCTGGGGGAGGGTTTTTTGCTTTGAATGGGTATGGTATTTATTGCCTAATTTAGTACCATGAAAAAAGCGATTCTTTTCTTAGCTATCATCTGTTCGCTGGCCTTAACAGCAGGCGCGCAAAATAAAAAATTATCGCCCGGCGGCGATCCACCACCTCCCGAAGACACATTAAAGCCCTACCAGAAATACCCCACACTGCCCGCATTCAATATATTGGAGATGGACAGTACTACCATCTTCAACACGTACAACATACCTGAAGGGAAGCCCATAGCATTGATGCTGTTCTCGCCCGACTGCAAGCATTGCAAGCGCACCGTGGATGCACTCATCAAAGGCATGGACTCAATTAAGAATGTGCAGTTCTACCTTGTTACCGCCATGCACAGCATGACGCAGATCAAAGAATTTTATGAAGAGCATCATCTCTCGCACTACAAAAACATACAAGTGGTAGGTATGGACTATGAGTTCTTTTACTTCAGCTATTACAACACCAAGTTTGTGCCGGATATAGCCTTATATGATGAGCATAAAAAATTGGTGAAACTGATAGAGGGCGAGACCAATGCCAGCGAGGTGTATAAGTGGGCGCATTAAGCTTGTGGTATTTAAACATCCCCCTAACCCCCTTCTGTCCACGCACACACCTCGGCCCCAAGGGGGAATGTCCTTCGCGAGCACGCGCGAACTCCATGAGAGTAACTCGCTAATGTATACAGCATGACAAATCGCGCAGGGAATTCCCCCTTTAGCGTAAGCCGTGTGTGCAGGCCGAATGGGGTTAGGGGGATATTCTGTATTATAACTTTAGATCCTGTTCTTCCGCTCTTCTACAATGCGGCCATCGTGCATGATCAGGGTGCGGTCGGTAAGGGTGGCAAGGGCTTCGTTGTGAGTGACCATGATGAACGTTTGACCCAGTTGCTTGCGCAGGTCGAGGAATAAGTTGTGTACCGATTGCGCGTTGGCAGTATCCAGGTTGCCGGTAGGCTCATCGGCCATTACTATAGACGGCCTGTTTACGAGTGCGCGCGCTATGGCCACACGCTGCTGCTCGCCGCCCGATAGCTCAGATGGTTTATTATCGAGCCTGTTGCCGAGGCCCACAATGGCCAGCATCTCTGCGGCCTGCTTCAACGCTTCTTTTTTCCCCGTCCCTTTTATCCATAAAGGAACTGCTACATTTTCAGCAGCTGAGAACTCAGGCAGTAAATGATGGAACTGGAACACAAAACCCAGGTGCGTGTTGCGAAACCTTGATTGCTTCTTTGATGGCAGTTGCAAAATATCCGTGCCGTCTATAAGCACACTGCCGCTATCCGGTTTATCCAGCGCGCCTATAAGGTGCAGCAAAGTGCTCTTGCCTGCGCCCGATGGCCCGGTGATAGAGATGATCTCGCCCTGCTCCACGCTTAACGACACATCATTGACCACCGTAAGCGACGGGTATTTTTTTACAAGATCTTTTGCGTGCAGGATGGCGCTCATCGGTTACCGGGAAATAAAGAATTGCCTTATGTGGTTTAAACTTTCTATTGTGCAAGTTATCTATAAATCACAGAACTTGGGTAGTCGGGCCTCGGCGTGGAACGATTTTTACTTAATTCACTAATGTGCTAAAAATTGGCTTTGTGATCTCGAATTTTCCCTTACATTTGCGGGAACACTATAAAAATAAACTAATCATAATATGTTTTGGACACTTGAACTAGCATCACATCTTGAGGATGCACCATGGCCGGCCACAAAAGACGAGCTTATTGACTACGCGATACGCTCGGGCGCGCCACTAGAAGTTGTAGAAAACCTGCAGGAGCTGGATGACGAAGGGGAAATATACGAAGGTATAGAAGACATATGGCCCGACTATCCTACGCAGGAAGACTTCTTCTTTAACGAGGACGAGTATTGATACCATCCTGTGTTTTCTGAGCAAGATCTTTATCCCGCGCAAGCGGGATTTTTTTTCGGCTGTGCTGCTATATAAGAAATGACATTCTGCGACAATAATTACTGTTACATTTGATATACAAATCAAGCGTATGAAAAGCATTGCAGTCTTCTGCGGATCGGCAGAAGGATATAATGAAGTATACAGGGAAGCAGCTTACGACCTGGGCCGTATGCTTGCGGAGAAAAATATCCGCATCATATACGGTGGTGCAAGGATAGGCCTGATGGGCGCGCTGGCTGATGGCTCCTTACAACACGGAGGCACCGTGGTAGGCGTGATACCGGAATTTCTGAAAACAAAAGAAGTAGCGCGCGAAGACCTCACACAGCTCATCACCGTACATACCATGCACGAGCGAAAGCTAAAAATGCACGAGCTGTCTGACAGTGTGATAGCTATGCCCGGCGGCTGGGGTACAATGGAAGAACTATTCGAGATGCTCACCTGGGGCCAGCTTGGCCTGCACAGCAAGCCCATAGGCCTGCTGAATGTGAGCGGCTACTACGATGCGCTGCACGCATTCTTCACCAACATGGTGCAGGAAGGCTTTTTAAGCGAGTGCGCCAACACATCTGTACTGATGAGCCAATCGCCCGATGAATTATTAGAGCTGATGGAGGCTTACAGCCCCGCACCTGCCGAGCAACTGATCACGAAGCAAACAACATAAAACGAGATCGGGCTGCAATTTGCAGCCCGATCTCGTTGATCATTATCTGTAGTTCAATTATCTGGTCACGCTTACTTTACCCCTTTGCACTGTATTGCCCTGCGCATCAGTGATGGCATAGAAATACAGGCCAGCGGGCAACGCCGACACATCAACCGCGCCATTGCCGGCGAGCTTGTTGTTAGCTACTTCGCGGCCGCTTACAGCGTACATAGCGCAGCTTAAACCTGCCTGCTTACTATCGAAGTACAGTATATTATTGGCTGGGTTAGGATATACCTTTACCAAGTTGCTTTGTGCGGCAACAGTAGCTACAGCGTTTACAGAATAAGGCACGCCAACCATAGTTACATCATCCACATAGAGTGTGCTGCTATCGAGCGCCTTGCGTGCGCCGCCGCTGCTGGCAAACAGTATGCGCACGGTATCAATATCGTCCAGCGTATCAATGTAAGTAAGGTTAGCAGTTATTTGCGTAAAAGTAGAATGAGGGGGTATGAGCAAATACCCGGTACCTACTACCGAATCATAACCATGTATAGGCGCAAGCGCCTGCACCTGCATATAGCCGGTATCGTTGCCTGTAGTATGCGTGCCGCTGTCGAAGCCGGGCAGGTATTCTACCCAAGCGCTAACACTGGTGATGCGCTTTGTAACTGCTGTGCCACCTGTATAGGTAGGCGGTGATACGGTCATAGCAAGCGGGTTTATAGCAACGTTCGCAATGGCGTTGCCCATAAGTCCGGGGAAAACTCCAACGAAAGAGTCAACAACTGTGATCAGTTTAGCAGAATGCGATCCGCCATGTATGATAGTAGATTCTTCGAAAAGCTGGCGCTGAAAACCAGACGCAGGTATACTCAGCAAAGCACCAAATAACTGCCCGTCTGCGATAATCAAAGAGTCGACACCATACCAGCCTGCAGGTGCCTGTATGTTTACAGGATGCGTAGACCCTGAGGTAGTGTTGCGCCACGTCTCCACATCCCCACCCGGAACGGTCTGCGCAAATGATGATGCACTGGCGATCAGTGCTGTAAAAAGTAAGTAGATTTTTTTCATTATCGA
>CAIVKT010000687.1 GCA_903906615.1 uncultured Bacteroidota bacterium
AATTTAATTTAGCAAGTTATTCGGGTGTCATAATAATTCAGTTTTAGGATAGAAAAATACAATTTAATTTTCTTCCCGCGCCAGAATTTTTTGCGGTAATTTCACGCCACAAATGAGTATCAAAGTAAAGATTGTTAATGACCCTGTTTATGGCTTTATACGGTTTCCGGAGCCGGAGCTGATGCGGGTGATAGATCATCCGTGGTTTCAGCGGCTGCGGAATATAAAGCAGATGGGACTGGCGCACCTGGTGTACCCCGGTGCGGTGCATACGCGACTGGCGCACTCGCTGGGTGCCTGCCACCTGATGGGCAAGGCGCTGGATGAGCTGAAGACCAAGAATATAACCCCTGATAAAGAAGAATGCCTGGCTGCAAGGCTGGCTACGCTATTGCATGACATAGGCCATGGCCCGTTCAGCCATTCGCTGGAGCATACCCTTGTGGGCGTGCACCACGAAACGCTCAGCCGCATGATGATGCACCGCATGAACAGCGAGATGGGTGGTATGCTGGGCAAGGCCATACAGGTGTTCGACCATTCGTACCCCAGCCGCTATTTGCACCAACTTGTGAGCAGCCAGCTGGATGTAGACCGCATGGATTATCTGAACCGCGACAGCTTTTATACGGGTGTATCGGAAGGGGTTATAGGCTATGACCGCATATTGCAAATGCTTACAGTACGCGATAATGAGCTGATGGTGGAGGAGAAGGGTGTATACTCGGTAGAGAAGTTCATTATAGCCCGCAGGCTGATGTACTGGCAGGTGTACCTGCACAAGACGGTACTTGGGGCAGAGATGTTACTAATAAATATACTAAAACGCGCCAAAGAACTGGCTATGGATGGGCAGGAATTGTTTGCCTCACCCGCGCTTAAATATTTTTTATTCAAAAACCTGACCGAAAAAGACTTTGAAAATAATCCCGAACACCTGGATCATTTTTGTATGCTTGATGACCATGATGTGATGGTTTCTATTAAAGTGTGGCAAACACATGATGATAAGATACTATCCCAGCTGTGCCAAATGCTAATCTTACGAAAACTTTACAAAGTTTTGCTCAGTTCTGAATCTTTGGCAAGCATTTTGGTGAGTAAGAAGGAGCAGGTGAAAAGAGAGTTAGGAATTGCCGAAAAAGATATACATTACTTTGTTTTTGAAGGTGTAACCTCCAATAGCACATATAATATTAATGACGAACTGATAAAAATAGAGACGAAGAGCGGGCTTGTAAAAAACATTACAGAAATAGAGGATTCATTAGTCAATCAAACACTTGCCAGAGCGGTACATAAAAACTACATTTGCTATGTGCAATGACAGTTTGCGCGGCGGTCTTTATTTGAAAAAGAAAAAAGGAGCAGGCCATAATGGTATGGCCGTCATAGAAACCGGATATAAAACATGCAGTTCACAGCGCAGCAAATAGCTACTCTGCTCCAAGGCAAACTTGAGGGAGACCCGGATGCCAAGGTAAGTGATGTGGCCAAGATAGAAGAAGCGAAAGCAGGCTCACTGTGCTTTATCAGCAATCAGAAGTACGAGGAGTACCTGTACAGCACACAGGCATCTATCATCATTGTTAATGATACGCTGGAATTGTCACAGCCCATCAGCCCTACGCTCATTCGTGTAAAGGATGCGTATAGCAGCTTTGCTGCTTTGCTGGAGCAGTACAATGCCATCATATCGGGCGCAGGAAAAACGGGTATCGAGCAGCCCTCTTATGTAGCCCCCACAGCCACTATAGGCAAGGATGTATACATCGGCGCATTCGCCTATGTGGGCGAGCATGCAAAGATAGGCAACGGGGTGAAGATATACCCCGGCAGCTACATTGGTAACAATGTGATAATAGGCGACAATTCAAAAATATATGCCGGCGTAAAGATCTACGACGAATGCAGGATAGGCAAGAACACCGTCTTTCATTCTGGCACAGTGATAGGCGGCGACGGCTTCGGCTTTGCACCGCTTAATGACGGCAGCTACAAAAAGATACCGCAGATAGGCAATGTGATCATAGAAGATGATGTGGAGATAGGCTCTAACACTACTGTTGACAGGGCTACCATGGGCTCTACCATCATCCGCAAAGGGGTGAAACTGGATAACCTGATACAGATAGCCCACAACGTGGAGATAGGCGAGCATACCGTGATAGCCGCGCAAACAGGCGTATCGGGCAGTACCAAGGTGGGCAAGAACTGCATCATAGGCGGCCAGGTAGGCATAGTAGGCCATATACAAATAGCAGACGGCACCAAGATAAACGCGCAGAGCGGGCTGTCTAAATCTATAGCCAACCCGGCAACCACGCTGAATGGCACACCGGCATTTGAATACAAGAGCTCGCTGAAGAGCCAGGCGGTTTTCCGTAACCTTCCAGACCTGCAGCACCGTATACAAAAGCTGGAAGAAACAGTACAAGAGTTAACCGCATTACTGAGCACACAAAACCTGGAGTATAAAAAGTGAGTGAAGATATTTTAAGCAAAATAGAAAGCAGGACAAAAACTGACAATTTGCATCCGACAAACAACAGCCAAAACCAGCAGACATTAAAGGGGTCCGTAACCCTGCAAGGGGTGGGATTACATACAGGAGAGCAAGTGACGATGACCATGAGGCCCGCCAACCCGGGCTTTGGCATCCGCTTTCAGCGTATAGACCTGCCGGAGAAACCCATTGTAAAAGCAGATGTGGACTACGTGGTAGATACATCGCGCGGCACCACCATTGAATACAATGGCGCGAGAGTGAACACCGTGGAGCATACTATGGCCGCCCTCGTGGGCATGGGCATAGACAACCTGCTTATAGAACTGGATGGCCCCGAAGTGCCTATACTGGATGGCAGTTCCAAGCAATTCATAGACGCTATAGAAAGCGCCGGTGTGCTGGAGCAGGAAGCCAAGCGTATTGTGTACTCTATAGACAGCAACATACACTATTACGACCCGGTGAAGAATGTGGATATGCTGGCCATACCATCTACTGATTACCAGATCACTGCACTCATAGATTTCAACTCGCCTGTGCTAGGCACGCAACATGCGGCGCTTAGGCATCTTTCTGAGTTTAGGGAAGAGATAGGCCCATGCCGTACCTTCTGCTTTTTGCATGAGCTGGAATACCTGCTGGACAATAACCTCATCAAGGGCGGCGACCTGAGCAATGCTATAGTAGTGGTAGATAAGGTAGTGAGCCAGGAAGAACTGAACAGGCTGGCAAAGGTCTTTAACAAACAAAAAATAGAAGTAAAGCAGGAAGGCATACTTAATAACATACAACTCCGCTTCACCAACGAGCCGGCACGCCACAAGCTGCTGGACGTAGTAGGTGACCTGGCGCTGGTAGGCCATTCTATAAAGGCACACATCATAGCCAGCAGGCCCGGCCACGCATCCAATGTGGAGTTTGCCAAGAAGATCAAGCAGTACATCAAAAAGAACAAACACCTATCTGATATACCGCACTATGATCCTTCGCAGCAGGCTATATACGACATCACGCACATCACCAAGGCGTTGCCGCATAAGTTCCCTTTCCTGTTCGTGGATAAGATCATAGAGCTGAGCGACAGCCATGTGGTGGGCATCAAGAATGTGACATTCAATGAGCATTTCTTCCAGGGCCACTTTCCCGGCAACCCGGTAATGCCCGGTGTATTGCAGATTGAAGCCCTGGCGCAAACCGGCGGCATACTGGCGCTCAACAACATACACGACCCGGAGAATTACGATACCTATTTTCTGAAAATAGACAAAGTAAGGTTCAAACAACTGGTGCGCCCCGGCGACACACTGATATTAAAGCTGGAACTCCTTAGCCCTATCCGCAGGGGCATTTGCGAAATGAGAGGAACAGCATACGTAGGCAACAAACTGGCTACAGAAGCGGAACTGGTAGCTCAAATAGTGAGAAAAGATAAAAAATGATCCACCCACTTACATACGTACACCCCGACGCCAAGATAGCGCCTAATGTGAAGATAGACCCATTCACTACTATACACAAAAATGTAGAGATAGGCGAAGGCACATGGATAGGCTCTAACGTGACCATAATGGAAGGCGCGCGCATAGGCAAGAATTGCCGCATCTTCCCAAGCTCGGTGATCTCTGCCATACCGCAGGACCTGAAGTTCAAGGGCGAAGACACCATCACCATCATTGGCGATAACACGACTATACGCGAGTGTGTGACCATCAACCGGGGCACCAGCGATAAGAATGCAACCAAGATAGGCAACAACTGCCTCATCATGGCCTACACCCACATAGCGCACGACTGCGAGGTGGGCAATGGCTGCATCTTCTCTAACAACACCACACTTGCAGGCCACATCATTGTAGGCGACAACGTAGTGCTGGCAGGCCTTACTGCCGTGCAGCAGTTTGTGCGCATAGGCTCTTATGCCTTTGTTACCGGCGGCTCATTGGTACGCAAGGATATACCACCATATGTAAAGGCAGCGCGCGAGCCACTCTCCTATGTGGGCGTGAACTCGGTAGGCCTGAAACGCAGGGGCTACTCCATAGAAAAGATCAACCAGATACTGGATATATACCGCATACTGTTTGTGCGCGGCTACAACGTATCCAAGGCCCTGAGCATCATAGAGACCGACCTGCCAGTATCAGACGAGCGTGATGAGATCATCAGCTTCGTGCGCGAAACAGGCAGGGGCATCATGAAGGGGTACATCAGGAAGCATAACGAGGATATGCCTTAAGGGAAATTAAAAAGCAAAAGTTAAAAATTAAAAGCTGGCGCAAGTAATCCATTTATGAAGAACATACTTGTGCTCTGTTTGCTTTGCTTTCCTTTGGGAGCTTCCGCACAAAAGATCAATAGTGCGAAGTTTCTGAAGGAAGCCAATTCCATTATTCAATTCTACGAATTTGAGCGGGGCATACAGCGCAATGAAGAGCTGGTGGCGCTGTACTTTGCGCAGGGCGGCGCAGAGCGCAATGCCGATAAAGAGATCATAAAGGAATGTATAGCGCAGGAGAAACGCCTGAAGCTGGAAATAGAAAGCGCTACGATAGACCCGAGATACGTTGTATATAAGAACCAGGTAGTGGCGCTGATGGATGTGATCATAGAGTGCTTCGGCGACCTGTACCAGTACGGCAGCGAAAGCGATATGTTCAAGAAATGTAACGAAACCTACCAACCACAGTTACAGGCCCACCTCGATACCCTCATCGCTTATTTCGGTTCGGATGCTTACCTGCATTTTGATTCTACAGAGCGCAGTGTACATGAGCTGAAAGCAAGGGATATACCCTTTCCTCAAAAAAAGAAGGTCGATGAATTGCTGGCTTCGAGGCATCCGCTCGCGGCCTACAAGATGCTGCAAAGCGACCCTAAAAATTTGCAAAACGATATTACGCTGCTGTACCTGTCTGATATACTGCTGAAGAAGAAGTACACAGACTCTATGAAGGTGGATGCCGCAGATTCTATAGCCCTTTTGTATTTGTCTAAGATCGAAAGCAAGACCAGTTATTCGCCGCTTTTGTTTGAGGCATGGCGCAAATGGCGGGCCATGAAGCAAACGGAGTATGGAATCTCCCGCACATCAGAGATACCTAACGACCTGTATGACAAAGAGCGCATCCGGCTGATGAAGGTAGTGCTGGAGCATATAAAGAAAAACCCGGCCGATGAATGGGCCTATATGCAGTTCTTCTCCTTCAATGAAGTGGAGATCATCCACCGGTTTGGCGACTACCCTTATGGCAACCAGTCGGCAATGGAGCGGAGTGAGTTGTTTTATGATAATTAATAAGCGTTACTTTGTAATCAGCAAATGGTCATTACCCTCGAAAATATAGGCAAGCGGTTTCAGCGCCACAGGATCTTTAAGGATGTAGACCATTCTTTTAAGGCCCCTAACGCCTATGCCTTGCTGGGGTCTAATGGCAGTGGCAAATCTACCCTGCTGCGGATA
>CAIVKT010000688.1 GCA_903906615.1 uncultured Bacteroidota bacterium
ATAAGTATTTACCGATACCACGAAGATCACGGGTGCTCCTGCCATGGTATCACTGCACCCATCAACAGTGCTGGTGGCAATAACATTGTAAGTGCCCCCTGCCGTTTCCAGCCCAAAGTCTATTGCGCCCGTAGTACCCGCTATCGGGCTGCTGACTGCAGTGCCGCCACGGTATAACTGGTAGTCAATGCCAAGATTGGTAGTGCTTATTCCAATATGCAGGCCTGTGCCCCCATAGCAATAGCGGCCTCCGCCTGTAACAGGGTAAACACCCGGCAAGCCATTGACATTTATAGATGCAGTAACATAGGAAGATCCAACAGTATAAGTAATTGTAGTGGTCCCCACTGCCATACCGGTAACCACGCCCGATGCCGACCCGATGCTGGCAATAGCTGGGCTGTTGCTGCTCCAGTAACCGCCTGTGCTTGCATCAATGAGCGTGGTAGTGTCGTTCAGGCATACGGCGCCCGCCCCTGTAATAGGGCTTATGGCAAATGCAGCCAGTGAGCAGAATAAAATGAGAAAGGTAAGGCCCAGGTATTTCATAAATTAGTGGTTGAAGGGCAGGCTTTCGCTTTGCCTTTATTTTGCTGCAAAAATACTGCTTAATTATATTGTTTGTGTTTTCAACTGTTATGATTAGATAATATATCAATAGGCGTTTTATTAGCACACTTTTTGCATTAAAATGCTGAAATTTGTAGGGAATGAGTTTTAACATACACCGGCCATACCAACCCGCAGGCGACCAGCCTGAAGCCATAAGGCTGCTGTCCGCAGGCATAGATCAGGGCGAGAAGTTCCAGACGCTGCTGGGGGTTACTGGTTCGGGCAAAACATTTACGGTTGCCAATGTCATACAGCAGGTACAAAAGCCTACGCTGGTACTCACGCATAATAAAACGCTGGTGGCGCAGCTATACGGTGAGTTCCGCCAGTTCTTCCCGGATAATGCGGTGGAGTACTTTGTTTCCTACTACGACTACTACCAGCCGGAAGCTTACATGCCGGTATCTAATACCTACATTGAAAAAGACCTTTCCATAAATGAAGAATTAGAAAAGCTGCGCCTGCGCGCTACCAGTAGCCTGCTCAGTGGCCGCAGGGATATTATAGTGGTCGCATCGGTATCCTGCATATACGGTATCGGTAACCCTACCGAATATGCCAATAGCATCATCCGCTTTAAGAAAGGGGACAATATAGGCCGCAATCATTTTCTGCATCAGCTGGTAAATTCATTGTACAGCCGCAGCCAGGGCGAGTTTGGTCGTGGATCGTTCCGTGTCAATGGAGATACGGTAGACATCAATCTGCCTTACGTAGATTATGGTTACCGCATCACTTTCTTTGGCGATGACGTGGAAGAAATTGAAAGTTTTGAGCCCGAAACAGGCAAGCGCATAGGTACTATGGACAGTGCCGCCATCTTCCCGGCAAACCTCTACATAGCCCCGAAGAACCAGATGCAGCAGATCATCTACGAGATACAGGATGAGATGAATGCGCAGGTTGATTACTTCAAGCGTATTGGCAAGCACATAGAGGCCCAGCGCATCAAAGAGCGGGTGAACTACGACCTGGAAATGATACAGGAGCTGGGCTATTGTAGCGGCATAGAAAACTATTCCCGCTTCCTCGATCGCCGCCAGCCCGGCGCGCGCCCCTTCTGCCTGCTCGATTATTTTCCCGATGATTTCCTCATGGTCATAGACGAAAGCCATGTTACTATACCTCAGATCAGCGGCATGTATGGCGGCGACCGCTCCCGCAAAATGACACTCGTTGATTTTGGTTTCAGGTTACCCTCCGCGTTAGACAACAGGCCACTTAATTTTTATGAGTTTGAGTCCAAGCTGTCGCAGGCGTTATTCGTAAGCGCTACCCCCGGCAATTATGAGCTGGAGCATTGCGAAGGGGTAGTGGTGGAGCAGATCGTACGCCCTACTGGCCTTTTGGAGCCGCCAATAGACGTTCGCCCCAGCATCAACCAGATTGATGACCTGCTCGATGAGATAGACAAGCGCGTGAAAATGGGCGACCGTGTGCTCGTAACCACCTTAACCAAACGCATGGCCGAGGAACTGGACAAATACCTCAAACGCATCAATGTAAACTCAAAATACATTCACTCCGAAGTGGATACGCTGGAACGCGTGGAGATCCTCCGCGACCTGCGCCTCGGCAACATCAATGTGCTGGTAGGTGTCAACCTGTTGCGCGAAGGCCTCGATCTTCCTGAAGTATCGCTCATGGCCATACTTGATGCCGATAAAGAAGGTTTTTTGCGTAATGAACGCTCCCTGACTCAGATGGCCGGCCGTGCGGCCCGTAATGCTGATGGCCTCGTCATTTTCTACGCAGATAAGATGACCGACAGCATGCAGCGCACCATTGATGAAACAGACCGCCGCCGCGAAAAGCAGATGAAATACAACCTGGAACATGGCATCACACCCAAGACCATCAAGAAGTCGGTGCAGGAGATCATGTTGCAAGGCTCTGTCCTCGACATCAAGGGCTTCGACAGCGATAAGGAATACGCCACCGGCGATTACCAGCTACCAATAGCCGCTGAAGCCGACGTAGAATACCGCTCCATAGCCCAGCTCGACAAGATCATCAACCAAACCAAAAAAGCAATGGAAAAGGCCGCCAAAGACCTCGACTTCATGGAAGCCGCCCGCCTGCGTGATGAGCTGTTCCGTTTTCAGAAGGAAAAGGAAGGGATGAAATAGATTATATCTGTTTGCGCATCATATGATGTATTTTTCAAGTAGCCCCGACTTTTAAGCCGGGGTAAAATATTAAAACAGCACGGCTTTAGCCAAAACTACTCACGCTTATTACAATAAAATCGAGAGCATTACATTAGCATCGATTTGTTCATAGTCCGTTATTTTGCCACCTTACCTTATAAACGTAACTTCGCACACCCTTATGTATTACCTATTATCTTTTGTAAATATATTTTTGAATAAAAAATGAGTTCTATTGTAGAAAAGTTGGAGGCCATTAGTGCCAGGTTCAATGACCTGGGCGTTGCGCTCACCAACCCCGAGGTCGTGAGTGACAACAAGCGGTTCTCGCAGATAAGCAAGGAATACCGTAAGCTCGATCAGATCGTAGGGGTGTATAAGACCTACCGTACCTGCATCGATAGCCTCGACTTTGCCCGCGAGGTGCTGGAGACCGAGAGCGATGAAGAGCTGCGCTCACTCGCAAAAGAAGACCTCGAAACGCTGGAAACACAGAAGACGCAACTGGAAGAAGAAATGAGGAACCTCCTCATACCCAAAGACCCACAGGACGAAAAGAATGCCATCATCGAGGTGCGCGCCGGTACAGGTGGCGACGAGGCCAGCATCTTTGCAGGCGACCTCGTAAGGATGTACATGAGGTATTGCGAGCGCCGGGGCTGGAAGGTATCTATGCTAACAGAGACAGAAGGCACCGTAGGCGGCTATAAAGAAGCGCAACTGGAAGTAGTAGGGGAGGACGTGTATGGTATCATGAAATTTGAGAGTGGTGTGCACCGTGTGCAGCGCGTACCGGCCACCGAAGGCAGCGGAAGGGTACATACATCGGCTGCTACGGTAGCTGTGATGCCTGAAGCAGAGGAGATAGATTTTGAGCTAAAGGACAGTGATCTGAAAATGGAGACCGCACGTAGCGGTGGTGCAGGCGGGCAGAATGTGAATAAGGTAGAGACCAAAGTAATATTGACCCACGTACCTACCGGTACAGTGATCACCTGCCAAACGGAGCGCTCACAGCTGGGTAACCGTGATAAGGCAACTTCAATGATGCGCACAAGGCTATATGAAGAGCAGGTGCGCAAGCAGGAGGACGAGATAAGCCGCCGCAGGAAGAGCCTCGTAAGCACCGGCGACCGCTCAGCCAAGATCCGTACCTACAACTACCCGCAGGGCCGTGTTACCGATCACCGCATCAATATGACCATATACAGCCTTGATGGTTTTATGAACGGGGATATACAGGAAATGATAGATGCGCTGCAGTTTGCCGAGAATGCAGAAAAAATGCAGGCCGGCGAAACAGTGATATAATTTTGATGATTATAGTTATTTGCACTAATTTTCATAAGTTTAAGCTTTAAAACATCCCTTTTACCAAATGTCTGATTCCGGTTTAAATCTCACGGACGTTGTTCAGAGTGTTCGCAAACACAAAGGCATAATAATAGGTATCACCTTTGCAGCTGCGCTGGCGGGGGTGATATTTTATTTTGCGGGGCCTAAAAAGTACGAAGCAAAGACGGAGTTCATTTTAAGGAACCCACTCTATGGCGATCGTAATAACCTCTACAACTACGACACCAAATTCATAGATTATTTTGCCAATGAAGATGATGTGGACAGGCTCATGCTCATGGCAGGGTCTGATATGGTGCAGGGCCAGGTAATTAAGAACACCCATCTTGCCGAGGCATACGGCATAGACGCTTCCAACAGGAAGGGCGAACACCAGCTGGCCAAGAAGTTTGAAAAGAATTTCAGCGTCACCCGTACCGAATACAAAGACATTGTACTTTCCTATGATGATACCGACCCCGAGCGCGCCGCCAACGTGGCCAATGAATGCGTACGGGTGCTGGAAAGCACATTCAGCGGCTATTACAGGGATATGCGTAAGGGTATGTATATGTCTATACTCGAAAAGGTAAAGGAAGAAGACAGCACCATTGATGCCCTCACCGATACACTCTCTGCCCTGCGCGACCAGTACGGCATTTACGACATCATCAGCCCGGCCAGGAACAACATCATGCTCAGCCCTATGAAGGACAATGGCCACAAAAATTATGGCCGTGGTGTAGAGCAGGTGCAGAACATAGAATCATTGAAAGACCAGCTCGTATCAGACAGGGCAAGGCAAACAACATTGGTGAACCAATACAAAACAGGTATCAGCGGCGAGCTGATGCCTATGCTGAAGGTAGTTACAGATGCAAAAACGCCCGTTAGCCCCAAGGGTATAGGCGGGTTTTATACATTATTGGCGAGCGCGTTCCTGGGCTTCTTTTTCAGCGCCATGCTCATGTCGCTTGCTGATCGTTATATTACCAATGCACAACGCAGATAGATCGTGAACTTGATAATGCGGGTAGGGCGGGCTTTTTAAAGCGGCTACCCGGTAAGTTTAACCTCATATAAAATGGATACACCCTCATTTGACCTGATCGATGTCATCAGGACGATACAGAAGCAGAAACGCTTCATCATCATCATCACCGTAGCGGCTATGGTAGTGGGCGGCTTGTTTTACGCGGTCAAGAAGAAGAAGTACAAGGCGGAGGCCACCTTCTTTGTCAATAACCCGCTTTATGGCGACCGCAATACGCTCTTCAGGTCGAACGAGACCCGCTATGTCGATTATTTCGGCGGCGATGATGACCTCGATAAGATCACTGCCCTTGGCAACTCCGACACTGTGAAGGACCGTATCATCCGCAATTGCGACTTCGATAAGATATACAAGTTTGGCGATATGGCCAACGACACTGCCCATGCCATGTACATGGCTGCCTTCAACAAAAACTTCAACCTCAAGCGCTCCGAGTACAAAGACATCACCGTATCCTACATTGCCTACGATCCCAAAACAGCTGCCGGTGTGGCCAATATGTCGGTGCAGGTACTGGAAGAGCTGTACAGGCACTACTACACTTCTATGAAGGAAGGTATGGAAGCCTCTATACACAATAAAGTTACCCAGCTCGACAGTTCCATCAATGTACTTACCGATAGCCTGGCCGGCATGCGCGACCGCTATGGTATCTACAGCATCATCAGCCCTGCCCGCCAGAATGTGATGAGCGGCGACATGAAGGGCGGTGGCAAGGGCTACGGCAAGGCCATTGAGGAGATACAGAATATCGAATCTGTAAAAGACCAGCTCGTTACCGATCGCGCTCACTATATATCTGTGATCAATGAGTTCTCTGCCGCATCCAATAGCTCCATGACCTATCTGAAGATGATCTCGCGTGCCGTGCCGCCCACATCGCCTACCGGCGCCAGCCTGTTCATGATCGTATTGGTCGGTGGTTGCCTCGGTATGTTCTTCAGCATTCTGTACGTTTTAATGATCGCTTACTATCGTAGGCTAAATGCAGTGGTACGCTAAATGCTCACAACCATAAAAAATAACCTTTTTAATATTGCGGCCTTTTCATTGCTGCTCGCGTCCATCATCATATTCGCATGGACGGGTAGCTACTTTGTGCTCGCCGCCCCTATCGTGTTCCTTTACATGGTGCTGCTGGGGGTCAACTGGAAGTCGGCATACTGGATATTCCTGTTCACCATACCCGCATCCGTACAGATCAACTTCTCTAACGACACTATGGCCATCACCCTGCCCGATGAGCCGTTGATGTGGATATTCCTGCTGCTCTTCACGCTGGTGTTTGCCCGCAACCCCGCCACGCTGCCCCGCTGGTGGTGGAAGGATAAGATCGTATTCATTGTAGTGCTGCAGTTCATCTGCACCATCATATCCGTCATCTTCTCCAAGATGGTGTTCTTTTCCTTCAAGTTCCTGCTCGCCAAGAGCTGGCTGCTGGTGTGTTTCTTCATCATCCCTATATGGATATTCAGGGAGAAGAAAGACTACATACGCGCCTTCTATGTGCTGCTCATACCCATGCTGGCTACCGTCATCGTCATACTCATACACCACGCACTGCTGGGCTTTAAGTTCGATAAGGTACAGAAGGCCATGAGCGGCCTCTACTACAACCATGTTGATTACAGCACCGTTATTTCCATGTTCTTCCCGCTGCTGCTGGTGGCCTGGCCGCTCACCAGGGGCAAGGGCATATTGGTGCGCCTTTTGCTGGTGGTGGTCATACTGCTGTTTGCGGCAGGTATAGGCTTCTCTTATGCCCGTGCTGCCGTCATAGGTGTGGTATTCGCTATCGTTATTGGCCTGGCCATACGCGCCCGCCTCGTCAATATCATTATGCCCTCGCTCTACGCCCTCATCATACTGGCGTTCTGCTACCTTGTGCCCAACAATAAGTACATCGAGTTCCGCCCCGATTACAACAAGACCTTCATGCACAAAAACTTCACCGATCACATCATCGCTACCTTCCGTGGCACCGATATGTCGTCTATGGAGCGCGTATACCGCTGGGTGGCTGCCGTGCGCATGAGCCAGGACAGGCCCATTACCGGCTACGGCCCCCGCACCTTCTATTACTACTACAAGCCCTATGCCGTTACCTCCTTTGCCACCTATGTGAGCCGCAACCCCGAGCACTCCACCACGCACAACTACTTTATTTATATGCTCGTGGAGCAGGGCTGGCCCGCCATGCTACTCTATGCCCTGCTCATGTACGCCATCTTTGCCAAGGCGCAGAAAGTGTACCACCGCCTCAAAGACAGGTTCTACCGCCTCGTCACCATCGGCATCACCATGACCATAGCCGTGGGCTTTGTCAACAACTTCTTCTCCGAGCTTATAGAGACCCACAAAGTGGCCGCCCTCTTCTACATCCCCATAGCCATGCTCATATTGCTCGATAAAAAGAGCAAGGATGAAGCTGAAGAACCTGTAATGTTGCCGCAGGTAGAAAGTCTTAAGTAATAAGTCTAAAGCTGTTGCGTACCCTGTGCAATTCTTTTTTATTTCAATCCCATAAATGGCGATAATGGTTGATAATCAATGATTTATGTGTAAAACGTGTGCTGGTTTTTGCTACATTCTTGCGCACTTGTGCAAGATCTTTGCCCACCTAGCAGTCGGACAGGCGCGATTTATTCCCTCCACCGGTTACTTCGTCCTGAAATTACATTACACTTTCCTTGCCGAAGCATCAGTCACCTACATGCTATGTTTACTTTATAATGTAAAAGCTGTGATGTCCCATGCGCTGAAAACTTTTTTTTGTTGGTAATTCTGATTATGATTTTTTATGTAAGTGATTGTGGG
>CAIVKT010000689.1 GCA_903906615.1 uncultured Bacteroidota bacterium
TCCGTTGCGCAGCGAAATGACTATAACTATTGGGCATCGCTTACTACTCACAGCTTTCTACTTTCTACTTTTTACTTTTTACTTTCTACTTTCTACTACTTGTCTTTTATCTCGTAGCTTTTGGGGATGGAGAATGGGTAATCCTGTGGCTCATCGAAGCGGATGTTGGTGAAGTTCATGTCTATGGAGAATACATCGGCGCCGTTGTTGATGTTGATGACGCGGGCGGTGGATACGTGCCTGCCCGCTACCATGTCGTAGCTGCCGTATTCGGTGATGGCCTGGGGGCCTTTGGGGTCGCGGGTGCGCATCTGTCCGCTGCGCAGCGTGCTGTCGGCCTTGTTGTAGGTGATGCGCTGTATGTAGCTGCTGTCCTCCACCTGTATGGTCCAGGAGCCGACAAAGCCGGTGGCGTAGGTGATGTTGCCATCGCGCAGCGGCTCGCCTACCAGCAGGTTTTGCAGGGAGTTGAAGTCGACCTTGGTGGGCAGTATCTTAGCAGCATGTGTGAGGGGCATACGGGTCACTTCTTTATTCATCACATTGGTCATAAAAAAGCTATCCGGCGTTACGAGTATCTTGGCAAAAGAGAGGCCGCCCAGGGCGGTAACATTGATCCAGATGATGCTGTCTTTGCGCAGGCGTATGTGAGCCGTAAATTCCTGCTTCTCATCAGGCCCTTCAAAGTGTACTTTTGCCTTGCCGGAGAAGGTGGTGTATTGCAGCCTGCTCTTCCATATGGGGGTAATCTCCGTTATAAGCTTATTGATGGCCTCGGTGGTATCATCGGCAGGCTTGCTCAGCGTAACAACAGTATCCATTGCAGGGAACAGGGCGTAAGATGATGAAGTGACCGCCTGCGTGGAGTCGTAGCTTTTGGCACGCCTACCCGCCACCAGCCTGTGAAAAGAACAAGAGGACCATGCTACACTGCACAGCAATACCAATAAACCACAGGCAAATTTATTCATACAATTTTCCTTCACTTATTTTTTTATCGAGCAGCGGGTCGTCACTACCCTTCTGCTTGGCCAGTTTCCAGTTTTGCACTGCGCCGTCTTTATCATTGAGCTTGTAGAGTATATTACCGAGGTGATCATAGAGCGTACCATCAGTATTAGCGCCCGACTGATCTATGGCCTTCTGCACATACTCCTTTGCCTTTGCGTAATCGCCTTTTTTATAGAGTATCCAGCCATAGGTATCAAGGTAGGTACCTTCGCCGGTCTTCAGCGCCAGCGATTGTTTCGACATCTTCTCGGCATCATCCAGCCGAACACCACGCTCTGAGAGGAAGTAGCTGTAGTTATTGAGCACAGAAGCATCATCAGGATTTATAGCCAGCGATTTATCGAAAGCCTTGTCGGACATGTCGTCCTGTTTATTAGAGTGGTACAGCTCGCCGAGGAAGGCATAGAAACCTGCCAGCGCTGCCTTGTTGTTATCCGGCTCATAATCTATAGCGCGGTTCACGGCCTTTATGGCGCCTGCATAGTCGCCCTTGTTGTTGTGCGCTATTGCGCTGAAGTAATGGGCATCGGCCTGGTTGGGGTACAGGCGTATGAATTTATCGCTGTATTTGAGCATGGAGTCGGCGTTCTCTTTGCCGGCATAAGTACCCAGCAGGCGCACCCATACATTAAACTCGGAAGGCTTTATCTGTACCGATCTTTTGTAGGCCCAGGATGCGCTGTCGTGCTTATTGCTTAATTCCAGGAAATCACCATATACTGCCATCACCTGGTCATCATCGGGGTGTTGCGCGGCCAGTTGCCGTACCACGGGCAGCCCCTGCACCAGCTTCATAGAATCGGCAGGTATCAGCTGCAGGTAATTATTCAGTTGCTCCAGCTGGCCCTGCGCATCCAGGTCCTTATTCACAATGGCCTTGTTCATGGTAGTGCGGTAGGCGGCTGTATCGCCGGTCTTCAGGTAGTGGCCTGCTATGCCAGCCTGCACATCGGCATCATCGGGCAGTTGCTTCAGCGCTTTCTGGTACACCTCTGTGGCCTTTGCGGTCATACGGTTGTTGTCATAGATGTCGCCGAGTTCCACATAGTATTTGCCATTTGTGGGGTCCAGGGCTATCATGCGGCGCACGACCTCGGCGGCTTTCTCCACATCATTCATACCCAGGTACACCTTTACCTTGCGCTCCATCAGGTCTTCATCCTCATTCTCTATCAGCAGGGCTTTGTCTATGTAGGGCAGCGCCTCTTTGTACTTTTTGGCCTGGGTATAATATTCGGCAGTCGCTTTATCGTAGCTGGCATCGTCCGGGTATTGCTTGCTCAGCTCGGCCATTACAGCTGCGGCCTCGGCAAACTCGCCATGATCGGCGAGTATGCTGGCGTAGTCTTCTTTATACCACTTATTGTCTTTATCCAGCGATATAGCTTTTTTGATGTACTCTGTCGCCTTGTCTACCTGCTTTTCGTCATAGCTCAGGTTGCACAGCTCGTAGTAAGTTGCTGCTACCTCGGGGCGTGCCTCGGCAAATTTTTCAAAGAGTATGCGGGCCTGCCTGTAATCATCGTGCATCTTGGCCTGTATGGCCTGGAAATATATCTCGTCTGTCTTGGCGTTCTTTCCTTCTTTGGAGTTGGCCTCCACACTGTCGGTAGTCGATATCTCCTTCTGGCCATACGAAGCAGGAACAGCGATACCCGTGCAGAGCAACAGCAACAGGAATAAATAACGGGGTGAACTCATCCGGCGGTGGTTTTCAAAGGGTTTATGATTGGTCATAGTTACTACCTATGCGTGGAATAATCGCCTATGCTCAATTCCTCCGTCTTGCCTATGTAAGTTACGTTTTTACCTAGTATGGAGTTGTCTATTTGTACATTTTTAACAACTGTTTCTTCACGGATGATGCTGTTGGTGACGCGCGAATCCTCTATAGTAGCGCCACGCTCTACCGATACATGCGGGCCTACCACCGAGTTCTTGATCACTACCCCATCGGCTATATAGCAGGGCGGGATAATAACCGACTGCTCAATAGTAGCCTTTGAAGAAACAAGCTGCTCCTTATCTTTCTTGATCTCGAGGATACGGCCATTGGTGTATACCGCGGAGTCTTTGAAGCCGCAATCGAACCACTCCTCTACCCTGTCGGTAAAGAACTTAACGCCATTACTGAGCATATGCTCCATAGCATCGGTGATCTGGTACTCGCCCTTCTGCATGATCTTATTGTCTATGAGGCGCTGCAACTCTTTCTTCAGTGCATCGCCATCGCGGAAGTAGTACACACCAATAATGGCAAGGTCTGAAACAAATTCGGCAGGCTTTTCCACAAATGCGGTGATAGAGTCATTAGGCCCCAATTGCACCACGCCATATGCGCGCGGGTCTTCGACTTTCTGCGTCCATACAATGGCATCCTTGCTTTTGTCTATGCTAAACTCTGCTTTGAACAGCGTATCGGCAAAGGCTATGAACACATTGCCGGTAAGCGTATCGGCTGCGCAAAGGATAGCATGAGCCGTGCCGAGGGCCTGCTCCTGGTAGCATATCTTACCTTTGGCACCGAGGGCTTCGGCCACTTTGATCAAATGATCTTCTACTTCCTTGCCAAAAGAGGGCGCTATGATAAAGGCTATCTCTTCGATCTGCTCGTGGCAGGTAGCCACAATATCTTCTACCAGGCGCTGCACTATGGGCTTGCCGGCTATAGGCAATAATGGCTTTGCAGTAGTTAGGGTATGCGGGCGCATTCTTTTGCCCATACCGGCCATAGGAATAATTATGTTCATACTCTGTTTCTTTATAACTAAGTTTCTTATTGCAAATTTGCCTTTCTATTTCAACTTAAGACCGCCTACTCGAGACTTTCTACTAACGACTTTCTACTTTTGACTTTCTACTATTTCGTTCCCGAATGCCCAAAGCCGCCTGCGCCCCTTGCGGTTTCCTCCAGCGTATCTACAGCTATCCATTCTGCCTGCTCGTATTTGCTGATGATCATCTGCGCTATCCGCTCGCCATCTTCTATTACCTGCTCTTCCGTTGATAAATTGACCATAGGCACCATCAGCTCTCCCCGGTAGTCGCTATCTATAGTGCCGGGTGTATTGATGAGTGTGAGGCCCTTTTTAATGGCCAGCCCACTGCGAGGCCGTATCTGTGCTTCATAACCTGTGGGTAGCGCTATGTATAAGCCGGTAGGTATTAATTTCCGTGCCATGGGGGCGAGGGCTACCGGCTCAGGGAGCCATGCCCTGAGGTCCATGCCGCTGGAACCCTCGGTTTGGTAGGCAGGCAACTGGTGTGGCGACTTATTTACAATAGATACTTTAATGTGCATACGAGGGCGCAAAGGTAAAGAATAATAATGGCTCAATGACTCAATTGCTCGATGGCTCAATGCCTACATTACATAAATGATAATACAAATATATTAGAGTGTTGTATCCTTCTTTTTGGTGCCTTGTACGAGGAGGA
This sequence comes from uncultured Bacteroidota bacterium, assembly GCA_903906615.1. Lineage (GTDB taxonomy): Bacteria > Bacteroidota > Bacteroidia > Chitinophagales > Chitinophagaceae > Nemorincola. The sequence continues at coordinate 4,450 of CAIVKT010000689.1, forward strand.
ACATGCCCACGAGCGCCCAAACTACGCAACCGATACCCACATATGCGGGGGATATAGAAGAATTGAGCGAACCGGGCTGGTAATAAACCATGTACAGCCCCTTAACGCCCAGCAAAATGAGTATAAGCCCTAAAATGGTCCTCCAGTTGAGCATAGTGTTTTTTTTGTGTGGTGCAAAATAAGGGGAAATACGACGGATTGTGTTTCTGATACACTTTTCTTATGCAGAAAAGGCAAGGACTCATCAATACATGACGAATTTACTATAAATGCACTAGAACATTTTCTTTTTATTAATTTTGAAAACTATTCAATTAAGCTACGTAACAGATTAGCAACATGGAAAAA
>CAIVKT010000690.1 GCA_903906615.1 uncultured Bacteroidota bacterium
TCCCTTTGCTTTATAATGAGGTAGATGAGCAACGCGCAAAGCAATAAGACAACAACCAAGAACCATGGCTCTGTCCAGATGGGCTTAACGACAGTGAACGTATACCTGCGCTCCACAGCATTACTGAAATCGCCAAACATAGACACCTGTACCCGGAAATTGTAACTGCCCGGCGGCAAACGTGGATAAGTTACAGAACCTTCTTTGGTTACGATCCATTTATCATAATACCCTTGGAGCATATAGCGGTAAGAGATGGCCCTTGGCCGTATGAAGTTGATGCTGTAGAAATTGAAATGAAAATAATTCTCATCGTGCTGATAGGTTGTTTTATGGTTGGGCGTATCGAGGTACAGGTAGGTATTCATGGCATTGCGGCCCGTATCAAACAATGCAGGTAGTTTGCCGGCCTGTCTTATTTTTACCAGGTTGTCGAGATAGCTGCTGCTGCCAATGCTTGCGGCCTTGCCTTGCTGGTAATAATCGAGCATCCCATTAAGCCCTGCCACACTGCACCTCGTGATGTCCTGGTCTTTCATCTGCAGCGTGTACTTGATCCAGCTTTCCATAAAAAGATACAGCAGCTCCTTGTCAATATTATTGAAAGTAAAGGAGTAATCTGGCATACTGATAGTTATATCAGGGTTTATCTGTAGCCAGTTCAGTACAAAATTATTCACCTCAGCCCGCTCTTTTTTATGCTCGCCGAGCGGTGTCTGTTGTAGCCAATTCACACAGGGAATGATCAGCGGCGTGTATTGCCGCAAATCTTTGTGCGGATCGAAAACAAACCCTTCGGGCAAGGGCATGGTTTGGGCAGTTGCATTAGTAAAAATGCACTGTAGCACCAGGAATAATGCCGGAACTATTTTTTTAATGAGCTGCTCCGTAAGATCAGCTTTTAAGTTTATTTTTAAAGAATGCAATGGTCATACCCCATGCTTCTTTAGCCGCATCGGCATTGTATGCGGGGCGTTTATCACAGAAAAACCCATGATCGGCATAAGAGATCACTACATTGATGTAGTCTTTGCCGGCAGCTTGCACAGCATCTGTTACTTCCTGTATATGCTCCGGTTTTATATGCTGGTCTTTACCACCCCAGAAGAATAATTGCGGGCCATGCAGTGCTGCCGCCCTATTGGCAACAGTGTGCGCGCCACCGCCATAAAAAGAAACAGAAGCCGCTAATGGCAATGCGCTGTTGGCAATGAAAGATACCCTGCCGCCGAGGCAGAAACCGATGCACCCTATCCTGTCTTTGCGCACATTATCCTGTTTCAGCAGCCAATCGTAGGCGGCCTGCGCATCATCTTCGAGCTTTTCTGTGGTTAGCGCCTGGAAGTGCGGCATTACAGCAGGAAAGTCGTCGTAGGCAGCAGTGTAGCCTGCCGGGGCTGTCCGATGAAACAATTCGGGAGCGATGACGACATAACCTTCGGCAGCTATCCTTCCGGCTACGTCTTTTATATGCTCATTTACCCCAAATGCCTCCTGGAAAAGGATGACAGCAGGGAAAGGGCCGTTGCCCGGCGGCGTTGCCACATAAGCATTCATTGATGTTGCTTCTTTTACTTCAAGTGTTACTGTTAAACTCATGGTGGTGATTTTTTTTAGTTGATAAAGATCGGAAAAATATACTTACTTATCTTTTGTGGTATAGTAATTATAGTCGCGCAACAGTTGTTGCAAAAAATCGGGAGCGTAGAGATCAGATGTAATAGACAGAACGGATTTTATTTTTTGGGCAATACTGATCATGTAAGTATCATTACTCTTAGAAGGTTTTTCATTTTTGAGCAGGTTGCGTATACCATTGATGTCGCGGTCGGGAAGTCGCATCACTTCGGGAAATAAGGGTACATAGCCATCATTTTCTATGCCCAGGTAGATGGTTTCGCTAATATCCGGCCTGTAGTTCTTATCTATGACCACCGTACCTGCGGCTAGATCGCTTATCTTCTGTGATTTTGCAGATACCATCATCGAGATCCCATCAGGTATGTACAGCATAATGAAGCCAAACATGAACCAAGGATGCTCGAATAGTATATAAGGCACTATGTAAATAAACAGGTTGCCGAGGCAGAGCAGCCACCTGGTGATGTATTGCCCCATGGTAGGCTCTTTACCTTCTTTATCCATTACCTTGATGCCGGTAACCATCTTACCAATGGTTTGCCCGTTCATCAGCATTTCAAAAACCACCTGGTACAACATTACAGGTATGGTGATGATGAGGAAGGAAGACACTGAAGTTACCCCCTCGCTGTTGCCAGCGAATGGATAAATGAATTTCAGCATGAGGTAATAGTACAGCGTGATGACCACCATATCGGTGAGCCAGGCAAATACCCGTTTACCAAAAAGGGCCACCTTAAACTCCAGGTCGATATTAAAAGGTGTAGTGACCGTGATTATTGCCATAAATAAATATAATACAACTGTGATTCCCGGGGCTAAACTATGCTTTATTACAAAAAAATACAAAAACCTATAGCCGAAACCCCTTATCTTTGCCCGCCTTGAATAATAAATGCTTTCGATGAAAAAAATATTTGCTCCGTTTATAGTTGTGATCGCGGTATTCTGCCTTGCCGGCTGTTCCACTAAATTCAATATAGCAGCGCCGTATAAAAACATCACCGTTATCTATGGACTGCTGGACCAGGGCGACACAGCGCATTATATACGCATCGAAAAAGCGTTCCTGGACCAGAACAAAAGCGCACTGACCATGGCTAAGGTGGCAGACTCCAGCTACTATGCCCATCTCAATGTAAGGATAAACCGCATACTCGTATCTGACGGCACTACAATGCACGATACGATACACCTTAACCAGGTGGACCTGGACAATGAAGGCTATCCAAAACAGGCAGGCACCTTTTTTACGGCCCCTAACCTCGCCTATAAATTTACCAACACCCTTGATCCGCTCTATATCTACCGCATAATTGTCACCAACTATGCTACTGGTGAAGTCGATTCGGCTAATACTATCATACTTAGTGAAGATCCGACCATATTTACCTGCCGCTTTTTTGATATTCCCAACCAGCAATTCGATTTCAGTTCTACACTTCCAAACACCGTATTTCCTTCTTTTGCTTTTTCTTATGCCGACCCCAATAATCCAAATGCGCTAGCCGGAATAGGCGGAACAGGCCAGGGGGTTATCCGCTTTAATTGGGTTGACTCCGACATTACTACGCACACACGTACACCCAGGTACTACGACGATAACCTCGGATACCAGATATCCTCTAGCAGCTTTGCTTATTCAAAATCGCACATTGACCTGTATTATGACCTGGCCAATGGCATGGGCCCTGCACCTACCAATGTGGTGCGCCTGATAGACCGGTGCGACTTCTTTGCATATATCAGCACACCTGATTTTTCGTCTTATTACAACAATGCCCAGGTACAAGGCACCGGCCTTACCGGTAGTGAGATAGAGCCATTATATACTAACATCCTGGGTGCTAATGTACTGGGGTTATATACTGCCAAAGCCGACAGAACAGACAGGATAACACTTACTACTGCTACTGTAGACTCACTCATTGCCAGCCCCATTATGCAGCAAACACTGTTGGTAGGAACTGCATATTAAAATATATTAATTATTTCTGCTAATGCCTTAAAGACCTCCTTTAAGGCATTTTTCATTTCTATCTGGCAGTATTTCTGCCAATGTTGCAGGAAATACAGAATGGCATATTGATTGATAAATAAGTATTGATGCTTGTTTCCTCACGGAAGTTGAGTATTAATTAAACAATAAAATTATAATACTATTATGGCAAAAATTATCGGAATTGACTTAGGCACCACGAACTCCTGCGTATCTGTAATGGAAGGCAACGAACCTGTGGTAATTGCAAATGACGAAGGGCGTCGTACCACGCCTTCAGTAGTGGCCTTCCTGAAAAACGGGGAGCGTAAAGTAGGAGATCCTGCAAAGCGCCAGGCTATTACTAACCCCATTAACACGATACAGTCTATAAAGCGTTTTATGGGCCGTCGTTATGATGAGGTGACCAATGAAATGTCGCATTTCACTTACAAACTTGTAAAAGGCGACAACAATACCCCACGTGTGGATATTGATGGCCGTATGTATACGCCACAGGAAATATCAGCAATGATCCTTCAGAAAATGAAGAA
>CAIVKT010000691.1 GCA_903906615.1 uncultured Bacteroidota bacterium
CATTATCTGAGATATAGAGTTCTCCAGGCTTTTTAAAATAGACACCATACGGATAATTCAGTGTCGCAGCAGATGCAGGACCATTATCTCCACCGTACGAAGGCATGCCATTTCCTGCGATAGTTGTGATAATTCCGGTACTAACTTCTATTTTACGAATTCTGCAATTTTCCTGGTCGCAAAAAAAAATGTTGCCAGCAGTATCTGTAGTGATGCCAGACGGTTCGTTTATCATCGCAAGAGTAGCTGCCCCCCCATCTCCACTAAACCCATGTGTTCCGGTACCGGCAACTGTCGTAATAATGCCTGTTAAATCAACTTTTCGAATACTGTGATTTAAAGCCTCGGTAAAATATATATTACCGTGTAAATCAATCGTCATTTGCTCGGGACAAATAATAGAGGCAGCTGTTGCCGGACCACCATCTCCTCCTGTGCCCCCTCCGGCAACAGTTGTTATATTCTGCCCATCACAAGCACCACCCACAAAAAGCACAAGCAACATGAGGTATATCTTTTTCATAACATCCAAAGTTAATATATCGCCTGTATATTTCAATTGCTTTATAAAAATATTATTAAAGGCGTGTATTCACTACTTAAAAATTGCTCTTTTCTACCAAACAGGGTTTAAATTTGGGGGATGAAATATTTGAGGCTGGTGCTTTTGCTGTGGGTGGCTGTGTGTATGCACACGGCTGCGGGTGCGCAGGAGGTACTATATACAGCATATGATAAGTTTGATTACCGCACCGATGATTATTCGGTGGTGGGCAAGGTAGGCGGGCTGGTATATACCTACCGCAATACGGCAGACGGCGCGCTGCTGGACGCTTATGACGACTCTATGAACAAGGTGGCCACGGTGCTGCTCGATTTCTTCCCCGCCAAGATATACCAGGCTAAGTTTGTTGTGTATCCCGATAAGATGATCGTGCTGTACCAGGCGCTGGAAAGCAACAAGGTGATACAGTATGCCGCCCTGTTGGATGAGAAGGGCAGGCTGAAGGGCAAGCCCGTGCAACTGGGCGAGTTCAAGACGGGCATCTTCGGCGCTACACGCACTTATTTTTCCTCGGCAGTATCAGACAATAAAAAGGCGATACTCATATACAGCGCTAATGATAAGAACAGCAGCATAGAGTTTGATGGCAAGTGGCTGGATGATAACCTAACCATCAGCAAGCGCAGCAAGGCTACTTTTGAGGCAGATAACAAGGTAGGCCATGGCGAGCTGAACCTGGGCAATGACGGCACTGTGTATATGGCCGCCTACAGCACAGTAGGCACTATGAACTATGCCGACCAATACTGGATACTAACACTGGCGCCGGGCAGCACTAAGTTTGTACCTAAAGAGATGGCGCTGAATGAAAAGTTTGCGGCCAGCGGCTATATGAAGATAGATAACGCCAACAGCCGCATCTACTTCGGCGGCTTCTACTCCGATAAAAAGAATGGCAACTACGATGGGGTAGTGTATGCAGATTACAACATAGCCAGCGGCGCTTTTGAGAACCAGAAGTTCATCCCCTTCGACCGCGAACTATTGCAGGCGGCAGGCAACAGGCGCAAGGCCCACCCGTTTGATAACTACGAAGTGAAGCAACTGATCGTGAAGAATGATGGCGGCTTTGTGCTGGTATCGGAGGTGCATTACATCACCACCCGCACCAACTATACCCCCGGCTTCGGCTACTATTCCTCTTACTCGCCCTATACCACCACCATGGTGCGCGAGTACCATTACGATGATATTATGGGCATCTCTTACAACAAAGACGGGGTGCGCCAGTGGAGCTCCTTTATACCCAAGCAGCAATACTCGCAGGAGGATGGCGGCGTGTTCTCCTCCTATGCCCTGCTGAACACCGGCGGCACGCTGGGCTTCCTGTTCAATGACTTTAATGTGGCGCATTCGCGCATACAACTGGCCACGCTGGAGGCAGATGGAAAAACAGACATACATACCTTTACCGCAGACGGTAACGACTCGCCCGACTGGCTGCCCAGGTCGGG
>CAIVKT010000692.1 GCA_903906615.1 uncultured Bacteroidota bacterium
CCACAGCGACAGTAGGCAGCGCCACAGGTGTGGTGACCGGCGGTACCGCGGGTACAGCCATCATTACCTACACCCTGCCCACGGGCTGTGCCATAGCCACCAGCGTATATGTGAACACCGCGCCTGTGGCGATCACCGGCGTTACTAATATGTGCTTAGGCTCAGGCACAGTACTGAGCGACGCCTCGGCAGGCGGTACCTGGAGTACCCCGGCCACAGGTATTATTATCTTAGGCTCAACAGGCTCAGTGACCGGTACCGGGCTGGGGTCGGCCACCGTGAGCTACACCATAGGCGGCTGTGCGGTAACAGACATTGTGAACGTGAACTCCTTACCCGCAGCTATAACCGGCAGCAACCATGTATGCGCCGACTCACGCGATACCCTGGGCGATGCGACCACCGGCGGCGTATGGAGCAGCAGCAACCCGCTGGTAGCCGCAGTAGGTACCGCCACGGGCGAAGTAACAGGCGTTATCCCCGGCACAGTAACAGTAAGCTATTCTATGGGCATAGGCTGCACGGTGAACAAGACCGTGAGCGTAAGCCCGCTACCTGCGAGCATCACCGGCCCGGAAGTGATGTGCATGGGCGCAACAGTAAACTTACATGATGCGACCACCGGCGGCAGCTGGAGCAGCAGCACCCCTGCAACAGCCACAGTAACCACATCAGGCGTAGTGAGCGGCATATCCGGCGGCATGGGTATCATCAGCTATACCTCGCCGTCAACAGGCTGCGCATCAGTATACCCTGTAAGCGTGATACAGGTACCCGCCATCACCGGAGTGAACAACATCTGTGCATGGGGCGATACGATGACCGTACACGACTCACTGGCAGGCGGCAGCTTTACCAGCACCCTGGTAACGGTATCTGACTCTGGCGCGGTACTGGCATACGGCCCCGGCACAGCGACCATTACCTATACCGAAAGCCATGGCTGCTTTGTAACAGCCACACTGACCGTCAACCCGTTACCCGCAGAGATAGCAGGTAACCCAAGGATCTGCCAGGGCAGCACCGTAACCCTCACCGATGCCACCACGGGTGGCAGCTGGACCAGCGGGACCACAGCGGTAGCGACAGTGCCACCAACGAGCGGCACAGTAACCGGGGTGGCTACAGGGTCATCAATAATTACCTACACACTACCAATAACCGGCTGTCGGCAGGTGTTCACAGTAACGGTACAGATACCACCATCACCGATCTCCGGCACCGCCAACCTTTGCGCAGGCGCAACCACCATACTGGGCGATACGGCATCAGGCGGAGCGTGGACCAGTGGCAGCACAGCCATAGCCACAGTAGGGGCTACCAGCGGCGTGGTACACGGCCTGGAGGCAGGCACAGCCACGATCACCTATACTATGGGGTCGTTGTGCACCGCTACAGCAATAGTGACCGTGAATGCATTACCAACAGTATACACAGTGACCGGCGGCGGCAACTACTGCTCATCGGCAACAGGTGTGCATATCGGGCTGAGCAACAGCGGCACGGGCATCAACTACCAGTTGTATGACGGCAGCACAGCCACCGGCGCAGCCACAGCAGGTACAGGCCACACGTTGGACTTTGGCCTGCTGACAGGCGCAGGCGTGTATACCGTAATGGCCACCAACAGCAGCACCAGCTGTGCCAGCAACATGGCCGGCAGCGCCACGATCACGATCACACCATCGGTGACACCAATAATGAACATCACGGCTACCCCTGGTACCACACTGTGCGCGGGCACAGCAGTGAGCTTATCATCACTGGCCACCAACGGTGGTACCACACCACAATACCAGTGGACGATAAACGGCGCCAACGTAACAGGTGCTACCAGCGCCACCTACAGCTACACGCCATCGGCAGGCGATGTGATCACCGCAGTGCTGACCAGCGATGCGCAGTGTGCCACCCCTGCAAACGTGACGAGCAACACAGTGACGATGACCGTAAACCCCGAGCTGACCCCTGTAACAGTGATCACAGCCAGCCCCGGCAGCCCGATACTGATAGGGGAGACAGAAACGTTTACAGCCACGGTAACGAACGGCGGCACCGGTACTACCTACCAGTGGAAGATCAATGGCACAGCCGTACCCGGCGCTACGAATGCGGGTTACGTGACCAACAACATCAGCAATGGGGATACGGTAACCTGCACAGTAACGAGCGGCACGCCATGCGGAGGCAACACAGCATCCTCCAACAAGCTGGGCATCACAGTGGTGAACAATGTAGGCGTAGCCACCCATAGCTTCACAGAAGGCGATATCACGGTACTGCCCAACCCGAATAAGGGCGCGTTCAGCATCAAGGGTACGATAGGCACTACAGATGAAGAAGTGCAGATAGTGATCACCGACATGCTGGGCCAGCAAGTTTACACTACCACAGCCACCACGCACAGCGGCATCCTCAATGAACAGGTGCAGCTCAGCAACACCATCGCCAATGGCATGTACCTGCTCAGCATCCACACCGCAGCGGGCAACAGGGTGTTCCATGTAGTGGTGGAGCAATAAGAAAATATAGTTAGGAGTGGCACACTTCAATAGTTTGTCACTCCTTTTAAAGCATAAGGCCGGTATTTTGCCGGCTTTACGCTTTAAAAATAAATTGTACTTTAGAGGGGAAAATTATTCAACAGCATGATCACCCGCCTTTGGAACAAAGTTATTCTATTAGCCACTGTACTTATTACTTTCGCTTTCTTTTTCAAATACAGTGTAGATGTTCCTAAGGATTCTGCCTCGACCAGGTTTTTTGGCGACGCTTTAGGTTACTACTTATACTTACCATCGGCCTTTATATACCACGATGTAAAGTCCCCGGAGAAATTACCAACGGATAAGGCAATACAGTTAGATGTCTTAACTTATGCAGAACAATTAAAAAGTATCCGGACACCCAAAGGGTATGCCCTCAATCAGTATACATACGGAGTGGCTTTAATGGAAAGTCCGTTTTTTTTCATCGCACATGCTTATGAGCAAATAAAGGGTCGAACTGATAACGGGTATTCGCTGGCATATATCTACATGATCAAGGTGTCGTCTTTTGTGTATGCACTTTTGGGGCTTATACTGGTCTATTTTATTCTTAAAAGATACTTTGATCCTACTTTATCGTTAGCAGGGACAGCGGTGATCTTTTTAGGTACCAATTTGTTTTATTTCTCGTTATACCAGGCAGGTATGGCACACGTGCCTTTGTTCTTTCTCTACGCTTTGCTCATATTTCTGACCATAAAAGTACACGAAAAGACATCCTTGATGCGTTTTGCCGTGTTGGGCTTTGTAGCCGGTATAATTGTATTGATAAGGCCCACCGACATCGTATGCCTGTTAATACCTTTGCTGTATAATGTATATAGCAAGGAAACAGTAAAGGCAAAGATCAGCTTGCTCAGGGAAAATCTCCCCGGGATATTTTTTACAGCAATAAC